>SLIM01000211.1 GCA_007135625.1 Gammaproteobacteria bacterium | reverse complement strand
TGGGAGACCAAGCCATCGGCAAGCTTGGGTTCAAACCACGTTGACTTTGGAGGCATGACCTGATCGGCATCGGCCACCGCCATTAACTGCTCCATAGAGGTCGGGTAGAGGGAGAAGGCGACCGCCATCTCCCCACTATCGACGCGACGCTCCAGCTCGCCCAAGCCGCGAATGCCGCCGACAAAGTCGATCCGTTCATCCCGGCGGGGATCACTGATCCCGAGGAGCGGTTCAATCAACTGATCGGCCAACAAACTGACATCCAAGGCCTTTACCGGATCTTTCGGGATCTTTGCGGCGGGCAGGGTGAGGCGGTACCACTGTCCGGGTAGATAGAGACCAAAGCAGCCGCTCTGGTGGGGGGCGACTGGGACGGGGCTGGGCTCAAGCTGAAAAGTCTCCCCCAGCGCCCGCAGTAGCTCCTCCTGATTGAGGCCGTTGAGATCCCGAACTACACGGTTGTAGGGGAGAATCTGCATCTGGTCGTGGGGAAAGATCACCGACAGAAAGTAGTCTGCGGCCTGCTCACCGGAGGCATCACTACGGCGGGCGGCGGCGACGCGAGAGGCGGCAGCGGAGCGGTGATGGCCGTCGGCGATGTAGAGCGCGGGCATGGCAGCAAATGCTGCGCTTAACCCTTGCAGAGTAGCGGGAGTGCTGAGGCTCCACAGCTCATGGATCACTCCATCCTCAGCGGTAACGCAGATCTCGGGAGGGAGGGCGGTGGTCTCGGCAAGCTGCTGATCGACCGCTGCGGTGGCGGAATAGACCAGAAAGACCGGGCCGGTCTGCGCATTCAGGGCATCAATCTGCCGCACCCGATCATCCTCCTTGGTCGGACGGGTGAACTCATGCCGCTTAATTCGCCCCTGGTCGTAGGCACTCACCGACGCGATTGCCACCAGTCCGGTTTGCCGGTGCTCCCCCATCGTCAGGCGGTAGACATAGTAGCACTCCTGCTCATCTTGAAAAAGCACGCCGCTCTGGCAAGCGTGTTGCAGATTTTCCGCCGCCTTGGCATAGACCGCCTCACCATAGGGGTCACTTCCCTCAGGGAGATCAACCTCAGGGCGCGAGATGTGCAGAAAACTCCAGGGGCGACCGACAACCATCTGCCGCGCCTCGCTGCTGCTCATGACATCATAAGGCGGAGCGGCGACTGCGGCGGCAGTTTCCGAGGTGGGGCGCAGTCCACGAAAAGGTTTGATGAGAGGCGACTTGGCACTTGGCATGATCCGATCCTTTTGTTATTGGGTGACGTGGAGAGGGGCAGCCGATCCCCGATGGCTGCGTTGAGCGACCTATGATAACCGATACCAACTGCTGATTCGATCCTGCTGGAGCAGACTCAGGCGCGACTGCAAACGGTGGTCAACGGTGAGCAGCGCCTGCTGTGCCAGCTCGGGTCGATTATTCTTCTCCGACAGATGGGCCGCCACTAGGTGTTGCAAACGCGGAGGGTCGAGACGCGCCAGCAGTTGCGCCGCCTGGTGGTTGGAGAGGTGGCCATGGTCACCGCCGACCCGCTGCTGCAGGGCGGGCGGATAGGGACCGCTGCGCAGCAGTTGGGGATCGTGGTTGCACTCCAGGAGCAAGGCATCCACCCCGGCGAGACTGCTTTGGATATAGGGGGTAATGTATCCGGCATCGGTCAGCAGGCCGAGCCGCCGACCGGCGTGGGCAAAGGTGAACTGCACCGGCTCTCGCGAATCGTGGGGAATCGGGTACGGCATCACCTCCAGGTCGCCGATAGGAAATGGCCCGTGGTGGGGATTGATCGGGTGAAAGCGGATCCCCGCCCCGATGCGCACCCCGCGAAAGGTACCCAAGGTTCCCCCCAACAGCACCTGGTGGCGACGAGCGAAGGTCACCGCACCGCGCAGATGGTCACCATGCTCATGGGTCACCAACAGCGCATCAATCGTCGCCGCATCCACCCCGGCTAAATGTAGGCGGCGCTCAGTCTCGCGGGCGCTGAAACCGCAATCGACCAGCACCCGGGTAGCGCTCGACTCAATGAGGGTGGCATTACCCCGGCTGCCACTGCCGAGAGAGATAAAGCGCAGCATCGGCGAGCTTGCTACTGAATCTGCTCATGCACCAAGGTCAGGATCCGCTCGGCAGTCGCGCTCTTTAGTGGCTCTCCCTGTGGATTGGCAACATGCACTCCGGTGCTGCTGCCGGAACCACGCAGGACTACCCGGTAGAGAACCCCCTCTTCCGGGGTATCCGCACGCCGCCAGAAGGCGAGGCGGGAGAGGGTGCCCGGTCGGCTCTGCCCCTTCAGCGGGTCGTCATAGCGCACCAAATAGAAAGACTCCTCCCGATTGCGCTCCTCCACCAGAAAGCCGACCCGATCCAGAGCCACGCCAACTAAACGCCAACTGCGGCTCGGCTCCTCATGCAGCGTCAGCGAGACCCCATCCGCCCCCTTGACCAGCGCCGAACGCTGCTGCGAACTCTGCTGACCTTGGGTGATCTGTGCCGCCACCTGCTGCTCCGCCATCCCGAGATAGAGCATTAAGCGACGCAGCATCTCCGCCTCGGCATCGCGATCCGTCGGGCGCGGCTGCCAGACCCCCTGCACCCGCTGCTGATCGGTGCCGGTAACAAACTCCTGAACCACCCCGCGATGGGTCAAATAGAGTTCGGTATGCCCCTCACGGGTCGGCTCCAGGCGCACCCGATACTGATCGCGAGTCGGAGCCGAGTAGAGGCCATCCAGCAGCCCGCGCACCCGATCCGTGATAAAGTCACTGGCAATATCAGCACGGTTCTCAATCCAGTCGGTAGAGAGTACCCCGAGTGTCGGGTTCTGCTCGACCAACGTAATCCCGCTCTCCTGCCAAAACGCCACCACCTGCGGCCACACCTGCGCTGGCGTTCCGCGAATCAGCAGCCAGCGTTGATCCCCATCGCGCTGCATCTCAATCCCCGCCACCTGGGGAAGCACCTGCGGGGCGTGGCTGCTTGCCGTGGCGATCCCTGACGGCGCGCCAAAGGAGGGTGCGGCGGGAGAGGAGGGTAGCACCAGCGAGTCGCCGATGGAGTCGCGAATCAGATCGGGAGGAACCTCCAGATCACGTCCGGTACCGGCATCTCTTTGGTACTGATATTTACGGTCTTCAAAGATCTTGCCGCCACCCGAGGAGCCGCAACCCGCGAGCAGCATCAGCAGAAAACCGACAACAAAAATACTAAAAATCTTCATAGTTTACCTTCTCTCCTCAACCAGGAAGCAGTCCCGCCAGCCGCATTGAAGCACGCAGCGCCTCATGGTAGCGCTCTGAAAAGGGGGTCAGCGGCAGCCGAATGGCATACCCGATCCGCCCCATCTCCGCCAGCGCCCACTTCACCGGGATCGGATTGGACTCCAAAAAGAGGTCGCGATGCAACCCCGCCAACGAGGCATCAATCTCTGCCGCCCGCTCAAAATCACCGGCCAAAGTTGCTGCAATCATCTGCCGCATTGCCGCCGGAGCGATATTGGCAGTCACCGAAATCACCCCATCGCCACCAGCAATCACCAACTCGCGGGCGGTCGCATCATCGCCACTATAGATGACAAAATCGGCACCGCAATGGCGACGGATACGCGCCACCCGATCAACCTCCCCACTTGCCTCCTTAATCCCGACAATCCGCTCCACCTCCGCTAACCGTGCCACCGTCTCCGGCTTCAAATCGCAAGCGGTACGGCTCGGCACATTGTAGAGAATCTGCGGAATCGCCACCGCCTCCGCCACCGCCTTATGGTGCAGATAGAGACCCTCCTGGGTTGGTTTATTGTAGTAGGGAGTGACCAGCAGACAGCCATCAACCCCCGCCTCAGCGGCACAGCGGGTCAGTCGAATCGCCTCCGAGGTCGAATTGGCACCGGTTCCGGCGATAATCGGGATCCGCCCGGCAGCAAAACGCTGAATCTGCCGCAGCACCTCGCAATGCTCCGCCTCCGGCAGAGTCGCCGACTCCCCGGTCGTACCCACCGCCACAATGCCATCAGTTCCTTGCTGAATATGCCACTCCACCAGCGCGGCCAAGCGCTCATAGTCGATCGCTCCATCGTCCAACATCGGCGTGACCAGCGCCACCAAACTGCCTCGTACCATCAAATCAACTCCTTACTCTCACCTTGTTCTCTGCCCCGCAACCTACTCATCGGGAGTACGACCGCTGATCCGCTCCTCCGTCCCCTGCAACAAATTGCGAATATTGGAGCGGTGCCGCCAGAACAGCAGCGCCGACATCACCACCTGCATCACCACCAGCTCCAGACTCTCCAAGACCAGCCACACCAGCAGCGGTGCCAACGCCATCGCCGTCAGCGCCGCCAGCGAGGAGATCTTTAGCACCTTCGCCACAAACAGCCAGATCAGCGCCACCCCACCACCGACCATCCAACTCAGCCCAAACTGCACGCCCAGCGCCGTCGCCACCCCTTTGCCCCCTTTAAAGCCAAAGAAGATCGGATAGAGATGCCCTAAAAAAGCCGCCATCGCTACCAGACCCAAAAACAGCGGAGAAAATCCCAGCAGTAGCGACATAAACACCGGAATAAACCCTTTTAGCGAATCCCCCGCCAGAGTCAACGCCGCCGCCCGTTTACCACCGATGCGGAACACATTGGTCGCCCCAGGATTATTCGACCCCTCGGTACGCGGATCGGGCAGCCTCATTAAGCGGCACACCAGCACCGCGCTGGAGATCGAGCCAAACAGGTAGGCCAGCGGAAGCATGAGAAGTTCAAGGTACATAGCCGCTCAGTCAAGGAGTTATCGCCCTAAGATCGGTAAGGAGCGTGCAGCGTGCCACCGCGCAAGCGCCCCTGCTCTCTCCGCACGTCGCTCTCTTTCTCTCCTTGTCGGGGGGGAAGAAGGGTGTCGGGTCGGCCATTATAGCGGAAAGCAGCGGCGAGAGGACAGAGGCGAGGCAGTCGCCAGATTTCAACCATTTACTTTTTTTGCTATATGGTGTACTCTGAAGTGAGTACTTTTCCGTGAGAACAACCATGCAGGCACAGAATCTACGAGAGGTTTTGCCATGATGGCTTTCTTTGTTATTGATAAGCTTTTCCGTGAAGCGGTTTTCTCCTAGATCGATTCCCAATACAATGACAATTGATGCGCTCTCTCTTTACCAGTCAGCCAGCAATGAACTACGGGCAAATTTACTCGTGCGTTGCCAGGTTCTACTAGCAGGTAACATCGGCATGAGTGAGTTTTTTATGGATAAGATTGCCGAAGGAGATAAGGAGATAACGAATAGGCTCGAAACAACCCGAACTCAGGATCTAAAAAGGATATAAAAAGGTGAATATTAACGCCAGTATCATCGACCAGCGGGTCACCGGCATTGTTGAAGATCATCCAGAGTGGTTGCCGGAGGGCCATGATCTTAACAAGAAAAAGTCAGCAGCGTTTGTGCTTTTATGTATTTCGACATGCCTGGATATGCCGCTGGAGGTGGCCGCTGACTTGATTACCGAAGGCGGCAATGATGCCGGTGTTGATGGGCTTCATGTCGGCGAAGTGGAAGATGGCGAGTTTTTGGTTACGATATTTCAGGGAAAATATACGATAAAAGAACTGGGCGGCGAAGCGAATTTCCCAGAAAACGGTGTCCAGAAAGCTGTTGATACCATTCAAGTGCTTTTTGACCCATACCGAAAGGTCGCTCTAAACAAAAAAATAGCGCCAAAAATTGAAGAAGTACGCTCTTTTATCCGCGATGCCTATATTCCCAATGTGCGTGTTATTCTATGTAACAACGGCGCCCAATGGACGGGTCGGGCCAACGCTTGGATAGAAGAGGCAAAAAAGGATTATGGTGACAAAGTTGACTTCGTCCATTTTAATCATGACTCCATCGTCAATATCCTGCAAAGAAGCAAAAAAGTGGATACTGCATTGACCTTGAGTGGTCAGGCCATTGTCGAGGACATGAACTACATGCGTGTTTTGGTCGGACGTGTTGCGGTGCAAGAGATTCATCGACTTTTTAATGACCATGGCGACAAGCTTTTGGAACGAAATATTCGCCGCTACCTCGGCCTGCACACCAATCGCGTCAATACAGCCATTCACGAGACCCTTTGTGATCCGCGCAGGTCGGATAAATTTTACTTTTATAACAATGGCATCACCGTCGTCTGTGACAAGTTTGACTACAATGCCTTTCAAAAATCAGACTACAAGGTGCAACTTAAGAATATGCAGGTCATCAATGGCTGCCAGACTTGCAAAACGATTCAGGAAACCTTGAATGGCGTTCTGCCCGGCATGGTGGGAGAGTCTGCCTATGTCATGATTCGCGTTTATCAGCTTTCGGAAGCGCACAAGGAGTTCGTCCAGGATATCACCTATGCGACCAACAGCCAGAATCCTGTTGATTTGCGGGATCTACGTTCGAATGACGAAATCCAAAAGCAACTTGAAATTGGAATTACTGATCTTGGTTATACCTACAAACGACAGCGTGAAGAGGGTGGCGGTGGCTCCAGTGTTATTACCAGCGCCATTGTTGCAGAATCGGTTCTGGCAATCTGGAGGCAACGCCCACATCAGGCAAAATTTCGACGTAAAGAACACTTCGGAAAACTCTATGAAAATACCTTCAAGGATTTGAATGCGGCTCAAGCATTGATAGCCGTTCTGATTTTTCGGGCAGTGGAAAACGAAAGAAAACGCCCGACTTTTTCGACATCAGCAGACTTTATGCCTTATGCATCGCATTACATTTCGATGTTAATTGGCCGAAAGCTTCTGGCTGACACGGGTATTGCGCTGACCCAGGTCTCGCATCGTAACTTTCAGGAAATCATTCAGAAATTTGAAAGTGAGCAAACGGTATATCATGCAAACGCGGTGAACGATGTGACCGATGCCCTGAAAGCCTGTTACGGAGATAGAGAAATATCTCTCCAGCAACTTTCAGCGACCTTCAGGCGTGGAGATCTTCTTGAAATGCTGGGATCGCATGAATAGAGGGGAGACCACCAACGAACGTGAACCAGGCGGGCAACCACTAACAGATTCTTTCCCGCCACTGGCCACCCGCCGCACCGAGGCAACCCTGCAATGTTCAAAGATCAAGAGTTTCAACAGCAACTATACACCCTACTTTGCGATCACCCGCAGGGAATGGGCGAGTATGAGCTGCTCAAGGCGCTGCGCGAGGCCCGCCACCCCGACTACGGAGCTGCGATCTTTAGTGACAGCCTGAGCCTGTTTCGTGCCCACTTCAGCCTCTTCCACGCCCTCTACCACCTGCGTGAACGAGGGATCGCCGAACGCCACTACACCCTCGAAATCTCCCCGCTACGCATCGTTTTGCGCGACTACCGCGAACCCACTACCCAAGCGTTAGCCGAACCCGATCCAATGTGCGACTACTACTTGGAGGGCAGCCATCTCCACACCACGACCCGCGAACAGGTTGAAAAGATGTTAGGAGCTTTTTGGCAAGGCTTTCATCAGCGCGAAAGCCGCCGCTGCGCCCTCGACCTGCTCGGTCTCCAAGACCCGGTCGATGCGGCGACCATCCGCCAACACTACCGCCGCATGGCGATGCAGCACCACCCCGACCGAGGCGGCGACCCCGCCCGCTTTCTGGAACTGCGCAAGGCGATGGAGCTGTTGAAGCGGCGTAAGTGATCTCTCTTCTGTTCCCTGTCACGTGAAGAGCGGTATACTATTGCTCTTTCCTTCAAACAAATGGAGATGGGTATGAGAGGGGGTCTTGTCGGCGGCTTGCTGGTGTTTCTGGTGGCGATAGTCAGTCTCGGCTGTTCACCAGTTTATCAGGTAGTTGATAACTACCACCCACCAGTGCATTATGAGGGGTTACAATGTATTCAGCGCTGCGGCGAGCAGGAGCAGAGGTGTCAGCAGGATTGCGCGATAGCACGCGGGGATTGTGAGGTGAGCGCCCGCGAGCGGGCCAAGATCTCCTATAATGAAGCGGTGGATCGCTACGCGCTGGAGACCGAGCGCTACGCCATTGAGCTGCGTGACTACCATAGCCGCTCACGGGAGTATGAGCGCGAACAGCAGCGTATCCAGCATGAGCTGTTGCCGCTAGAGCGGCGTTGCGCGGATGGCGACCCCGGCTCTTGCGCCCAGGTCAAGGAGTTACGCCGCAAACTGGAGCGTAGCCGTGCGCCGAGTGAGCCGGTGGAGCCGTCGCGCCCTCAGTTGCGTGAGCAGGAGCGGGATGCTTTGATGGAGTGCGATTTTCACTGTGGATGCAAGGATGCGTTCAATGCATGCTACATTGCTTGTGGTGGGCAGATCACCCAGGAGCGGCAGTGCGTGAGCAATTGTGATTGATCTATGGGCCTCTACTGTATTAGGGTATAGGCGGTGATAGCCGGAAGCGAGCCTCGTTACCTGCAAATGATTCTGGTTTTTAGCGAGCTTGAAGCCGGTACTGGGGGGCGATGGCCCCCTCGGACTCTTTACTAGGGGGCGGTTTTGCGTGATGATTAATTTGCGGAGACTGCCTCTTGATATCCACCGCCACGGTCTGACCGTGGCCTCGACTGTTACCGGATAGCATAACCATGAGCCTTCGTGAAGTCGCTACAACTCCCTTCGCTGACCAGCGCCCCGGCACCTCTGGGCTGCGCAAAAAGGTCAAGGTGTTTCAACAGGATAACTATTTGGAGAACTTTGTTCAAGCGATCTTTGATTGCCGCCCCGACCTGCGGGGCGGCACCTTAGTGGTGGGCGGAGATGGCCGTTACTACAACCGCACGGCGATTCAGACGATCATCCAGATGGCGGCGGCCAATGGCATCGCGAAGATGATCGTGGGCCAGGGGGGAATCCTCTCAACCCCGGCCTGCTCGGCGGTGATTCGTAAGCACCAGACGCAGGGAGGAATTATCCTCTCGGCGAGTCACAATCCCGGCGGCCCCGAGGGGGACTTCGGAATTAAGTTCAACATGCCCAACGGGGGGCCGGCCTCGGAGCAGGTGACGGAGGCGATCTATCACCGCACGCTGGAGATTGATAGCTATCGGATCAACACCTTGGGTGAGGTCGATATCGACACCATCGGCAGCCATAATGAGGAGGGGATGGAGCTGGAGGTGATCGACCCGGTGACCGATTATGCCGAGTTGATGGCCGAGCTGTTCGATTTTCCTACGATTTCCCAAATGCTGAAGAGTGGTTCGCTGCGTATTGCCTTTGATGCGATGCACGCGGTGACCGGCCCTTATGCCCGCCGCATTCTGGAAGATATTCTGGGGGCAGAGGAGGGGAGTGTGATTAATGCGCTGCCGCTGGAGGATTTTGGCGGCGGTCATCCCGACCCCAATTTGGCCCATGCCCAAGAGCTGGTGCGCTTGGCGAGCGGCTCCGGTGGAGTCGATTTTGCCGCCGCTTCGGATGGGGATGGGGATCGCAATATGATCTTGGGAAAAGATTTTTTTGTCACCCCAAGTGATAGCCTTGCGGTACTTGCGGCAAACGCGCATTTGATTCCGGCCTTTCGCAATGGCATTTCCGGTGTCGCCCGCTCCATGCCGACGAGTCAGGCCGCTGATCGGGTCGCGGATGCCTTGGGAATCGAGTGTTATGAGACCCCAACCGGCTGGAAGTTCTTCGGTAATCTACTCGATAAGGGGCGTATTGCGCTGTGTGGCGAGGAGAGTTTTGGTACCGGTTCAGACCATGTGCGCGAAAAAGATGGGCTGTGGGCGGTGCTGTTCTGGCTCAATTTGCTAGCGGTGCGCAAGCAGTCGGTGCGTCAGATCGTGGTGGAGCATTGGCAACGTTTTGGGCGCAACTACTATACCCGCCACGACTACGAAGAGATCGCTAGCGATGCCGCCAATGCCCTGATGGCGGCACTGCGTGAGCAGCTTTCGGAGCTGCCGGGGAGTACCCTGGATGGACGTGAAGTGTTCTATGCCGATGATTTTGCCTATACTGACCCGGTGGATGGGAGCGTCTCCCGGCAACAGGGGGTGCGCATCGGCTTTACCGATGGCTCACGCATCGTCTATCGCCTCTCGGGAACCGGGACGGAAGGGGCGACGCTACGGGTCTATCTGGAGCGCTACGAGTCCGATCCGCTACGCCAGGAGCTGCCGACCGAAGCGGTAATGGCCGATTTGGTGGCGCTAGCGGGGGAGTTGGCACAGATTGAGACCCATACCGGGCGCTCGGAGCCGACGGTGATCACCTGAGGTTCGGCCCCTTTTTAAGGTTGGCGACTCGCCGGTCGCCAGCCACCAATAGGGAGGGGTGTCCCGTGGAGAACCCTCGATGCTGTCGAGCGGTTATGTGATGTTTTACTGCAAATAACGGAAGATAAAGCCTTTGTCCAAAAAGAAGTTGAATCCCACAAGTGACCTGCAAGACCCCCACCTAGAGCGGGAGCAGGAGAAGTACGAGAATCCGATCCCCAGCAGAGAGTTCATTATGGAGCGGTTGAAGCACCATGGTGTTCCCCTTGACCACAAGGACATTGCACAGGATCTTGGACTGCATGATGAGGAGCAGTTGACCGCCCTGCGCCGTCGCCTGCGGGCGATGGAGCGCGACGGCCAGTTGGTGTTTAACCGGCGCGGCGCTTACTGTTTGGTGAACAAGAAGGATTTGGTCACCGGTCGAATTATTGGTCATCCCGATGGTTTTGGCTTTTTGAAGCCGGATGCGGGAGGAGAAGATCTCTTTCTCTCGCCGCGTGAGATGCGCAAGGTGCTGCACAATGATCGTGCGCTGGCGCGAGTCATCGGGGTCGATCAGCGGGGGCGACGCGAGGGGGCGCTGATTGATGTGCTGGAGCGTGCCCATAAGGAGGTTGTCGGTCGCCTCTACATCGAGGGGGGAATCGGCTTTGTGCAGGCCGATAATCGCCGCATTCATCAGGAGATTCTAGTGCCGGAAGGGCGCTTGAGTGGGGCCGAGCATGGCCAGATGGTGGTGGTCGAGATTACCGAGCAGCCGACCAAGCGCAGCCAGCCGATTGGGCGCATTCGTGAGGTGATGGGGGAGCACATGGCGGCTGGGATGGAGACCGAGCTGGCGATTCGTAGCCATGAGTTACCGGTGGAGTGGCCCGCTGAGGTGGAGGCCGAGATTGCCGGTCTGCATAGCGAGGTAGAGGAGTCGGCCAAGCAGGGGCGCGAGGATCTGCGGGCGCTGCCGCTGGTCACCATTGATGGCGAGGATGCCCGCGATTTTGATGATGCGGTCTACTGTGAACGCAAGCCCAAGGGGTGGAAGCTGCTGGTCTGTATCGCCGATGTCGCGAGTTATGTATGCCCCGGCAGTGCGCTGGATCGTGAGGCGCGAACACGCGGAAACTCGGTCTATTTTCCCGACCGGGTGATTCCGATGCTGCCCGAGGTGCTCTCTAACGGACTCTGTTCGCTCAATCCGGCGGTGGATCGGCTCGCTCTCTGCTGTGAGATGTACCTGAACGATGAGGGGGCGCTAACCCGCTCTCGCTTCTTTGAGGGGGTGATGCGCTCCCAGGCACGCCTGACCTACGAACAGGTGGCGGCGATGCTGGCCGGGGAGAAGGATGCCTCCTTACCACAGAACGATAGCGCACTGTTGCCTCAACTTCAGGAGCTGTACCGCCTGTTCAAGGTGCTGCACGCTGCCCGCTCTGCGCGAGGGGCGATTGATTTTGATACCACCGAAACCAAGATTCGTTTTGATGAGAACGGCAAGGTGGCGGCGATCTACCCACTGGTTCGCAATGATGCACACCGCATTATTGAGGAGTGTATGCTGATTGCCAACGTCGCCACCGCCCGCTTTCTGGAGCGCAAGAAGGTTCCTGCGCTCTATCGGGTGCATGAGCCGCCGAGTGCCCAGAAACTGGAGGATCTGCGCACCTTTCTGGCGGAGCTGGGGCTGCGCCTGGAGGGGGCGGATAAGCCGGAGGCTCTCCACTACGCCCAGTTACTGGCCTCGGTGCAGAGTCGCCCGGATGCCCATCTGGTGCAGACGGTGCTGCTGCGTTCGATGATGCAGGCGGTGTACAGTGGGGAGAATCGGGGGCACTTTGGTCTGGCCTTTCCGGCTTATGCCCATTTTACCTCGCCGATTCGACGCTATCCCGATCTGGTTGTCCATCGCGCTATCAAACATGCTATTCAGGAGGGCAAAACAGGTCGCTTGGTGCGGGCGGTGAAGAGCGTTTTTGGGGCGAAGGGGGGATTTATTCACTCGCCCACTGAGATTGAGCAGTTGGGCGAACACTGCTCCAGTACCGAGCGCCGTGCTGATGAGGCGACTCGCGATGCGACTGACTGGCTGAAGTGTGAGTATATGCTCGACAAGGTGGGCGAGACCTTTGAGGGAATCGTTACCAGTGTCACCTCGTTTGGTCTCTTTATTGAGCTGCATGAGGTCTACATTGATGGGCTGCTTCATATCACCTCGCTGGATAACGACTACTACCACTTCGATCCGATTGGCCACCGTCTGACCGGAGAGCGTAGCGGGCGGATCTATCGCCTCGGTGACCCTTGTCGCGTGATCGTGGCCAAGGTCGATCTCGACCAGCGACGGATCGACTTTGCTCTGCCACCAACGGAGCGGGGAGGGGAGGAGTCTCGACCGAAGCAGCGCAAGCGCAGGAAACCAAAAGGGGATTGATCGGTCAAACCGGCCATGAGCAAAATAGACCCCGATGAGATATGCAGTATGAAGCAGCGGTTTTCCGATGAGGTGATCACCTCAATTCTCGACCAATCTTCGATCTACACCTGTGCCTGTCCGGCGCAGGTGTGCAAAGCGATTATGGATCAGCGGATCCTCTACAAATACCAAGAGGGATGTATTGATCGAGATGGTACCGATCGTGCCGTACACCAGAGCATCGCTACCAGCGTGGCGCGTACCCACGCCGAGCTGGAGTCGTGCTTGGAGCATATTCTTCTTCTTGAGGGGTGGGATATGGAGCATTACATTATGCCCGAGTCGCTGCAGCAGCGGATGCTACGGGTCACCGAGGAGCAGTTGAATGCGGACTATCACTAATCTGCCGTTCGGGATAACGCCTAAGGGGCAGGGCGCGTGAGCGACTCCTTGGTGGTCGGCCTGAATAGCGCCCGTAGCGCCCTGCGGCAGGGCAGCGCGGTGGTCGGGGTGTGGCTCGACCAGGGGCGGCAGGATCGGCGAATGCAGGAGCTGGTTGCGCTGGCCGAAGGGCAGGGGATTGCGCTCCACCGGGTGAGCCGTCAGGAGCTGGATGGTCTCGCCCCGGGGCTGAACCACCAAGGGGTGGTGGTGCGTACCGCTGCCGCCCCAGCGCTGACCGAAGATGCGCTGGCGGCTCTTGTCGCGGCAACTCCCAATCCGCTGCTACTGGTTTTGGATGGGGTGCAGGATCCGCATAACCTGGGGGCCTGTCTGCGCAGTGCCGAGGCGGCTGGGGTGTGTGCGGTGATTATCCCGAAGGATCGCTCGGTCGGCATCACTCCAGTGGTGAGTAAGGTCGCCAGTGGCGCTGCCGAGCGTGTCCCGTTGATTGCGGTGACCAATCTGCGCCGCACCCTGGAGCAGTTGCAGGCGCTGGGGGTGTGGCTGGTGGGGAGTGCTGGTGAGGCGGAGAGTGCGCTCTATCAGATCGATCTGCGCGGTCCGTTGGCGCTTATTTTGGGGGGGGAGGGGAGTGGGATGCGCCGCCTGACCCGCGAGCAGTGTGACTACCTGGCCCGGATTCCGATGGCCGGGCAGGTGGAGAGCCTGAATGTCTCGGTTGCCGCCGGAATCTGTCTGTTTGAAGCGGTGCGCCAGCGCCTTGCGGATCAGCCGAGGGCAAAGGCTCCGTAGCCGACCACTTGATCCCGGTTACCGATGGCGCTGTCGCCGGAGTTGCGTAGATCGAGGCGGGTCACCTGTATTCCGTCGCGCTGGCGGGCGCTGTGGAGGAGGCCGCTAATCGCTATGCGACCGCAGGCGCTGTGGTAGTCGAGCCGCTCATAGTCGAGCGCTTCAATCGCCGCAGCAGTGCGTAGATCAAACGCTTGGGCGCTAGAATAGTCGAGAAAGTGACTGAGATCGGAGGAGATGACAATACGGGTCTCATCGCCGCCCCAAAGCCGCTCCAGCACTGCGGAGACCGCTTCCGGGGTACTCTGGCCAACCAGTAACGGAAGCAGTTGAAAATGCTCTAACAGCAGTTGTAAAAAGGGGAGCTGTACCTCTACACTGTGTTCGTCGTTAAACGCCTGCTCCAGTGCCTGCACCTGGGGCAGGTCGTCCAGTGATTCAAGTGATGTCTTGGCGATAGGAATAGCGCCGAGCGGAGTGAGGAAGCTGTCGGCCTGGCTGTAGGCGATCCCAGAGAAGGCGAGGCGATGGGCCGGGGCGAGAAGAACCACCCGTTCGACCTGATGGCGCAGCGGGAGCAGTTCGATGTAGGCGTGTGCCGCTACTGCGCCGGAGTAGGCATACCCGGCGTGGGGGGCAATCAGCGCCTTGGGCGGTTGCCGCAAGGTCGGCTGTAGCCCGCTTAGAAAGCCTTCTAGCTGCTGTTTCAGCGCCTTGGGATCGGCGGGATAGAAGACCCCAGCGACTTCTGGTTGACGTTGTCTGTTTCCCATCGGTTGATCTCCGTGTAGAGCAAACATGAAAAAAAGGTTGACACCCTCTATTCAGATGAACGACGATTATGGGGTGGGATGGATAAACCTGCAAAAGGTTTCGCATCTGACGTGGAAAGGCGATACCCTAGGAGGAGGATAGGGCGCAGGGAGGTTGGCTATACGACCAAAGGGAGTGATAGAATATTGAACAGGTTAAAAAAATCCAGTGAGTTGGTGAATATTTATTATGTTTTGATTGGTTTTTTGCTGATCATTCCTCCGCTGATTTTGTTGACTTTGCAGCATGGCGTGGTAGTTGTGCTGGTCACTCTCTTGCCCTTGCTACTGCTGTTGCTGGTCGGGTGGCAGAGACGTTTTGAGCAGCGCAGAGAGAGTGAGGTGGTGGATCTGCGGTATGGTGAGGAGGGCTGGTACTTGATTACTGCCAAGGGAGAAGGGCAAATGATTGTGCCTGATGATGATACCCTATTGCACCCGCTGCTGGTGATCGTTCCCTATAGATTTCATGGCAGAAGTGGAGGAGGGGCGTGGCTGGCCGGTGGGTGGAAAAATCTGGCGCATGCCCGTCGCCTACGGGTCGATCTCCGCTGGCGGCAGCCGCTCGCCACAGCTAACGCATCCATCCTAAGAGAGTAATTAATAAGGAAGAGGATTTAACCCATGCCCAAGGAGTACTCCCCAGCCGTTCTGATCGTTGATGATGTTCCTGAGAACATCCAGATCGTTGCTGGTATTTTGCGGAATGAGGGCTACAATATGGCCTTTGCCACCAGTGGCCAGGCGGCTCTCGATATTTGTAAGAACAATGACTTTGACCTCATCCTGCTGGATGTGATGATGCCGGAGATGGATGGTTTCGAGGTCTGCGCGGCGCTTAAGCAGAGTTCGGAGAGTTCCGCTAGCGCAACGGTGGTCTTTCTAACGGCGAAGACCGATGTCGAGAGCGCGGTACGAGGTTTTGAGCTAGGTGGCAGTGACTATATCACTAAGCCGTTCAACGCCTCTGAGCTGCTGGTGCGGGTGAAGACCCACATGCAGTTACGCATCAATCAGCGGCAGTTGCGCCAGATGAACGAGGCCAAAGATCGCTTTATTTCCATTATCGCTCATGAGTTGAAGGGGCCGCTAGTTGGCCTCAATGGGGTGCTCCGAATGGTTGATGAGGAGTTCGAGTCGCTGGAGCCGATGATGATGCAGGAGTATATTGCGCTCTCGCGCAAGGCCTCAGACCAGTTGCTGGGGCTGATCGACAACCTCTTCACCTGGTCAACGCTGCAAAATGAGGAACTTCCGTTTGCCCCCGCGATGATCGATCTGAGCGGGGTGGTGGCGGAGTGTGCGGCGTGTATCGCCCCGGCGATGAGCGAAAAACGGATCACCCTGCATAATGCTGTTGAGGATGGCTGCTTCATCTTTGCCGATGAGGAGATGGTGCGTATCGTGATCACCAATCTGTTGACCAATGCCTTAATGTTTACTCCTGCCGATGGAAAGGTACAGCTCTCGTGCCAAGTGGGGGAGAGAGACCTCGCGCTCTCTATTGAGGATAGCGGGGTAGGGATCAGCGAGGTGGATCAGCAAAAGCTCTTTCGCATTGAGCATAAGTTTAAGCACAAGGGAACGGCTGGGGAGATGGGTACCGGCATGGGGTTGATCCTTAGTCAGGAGCTGGTGCAGCAGAATGGCGGCACCTTGACTCTGCGTAGCACTCCCGGCCAGGGTACTGTGGTTACCCTCTCACTGCCGCGTCAGCGGTCCGAATCAACAACAGCCCAAGTGAACTAACGTGTATCAACAACTTCGACTTAAGGAATTTGTCGGAGCGGTCTGGGACATGCTCCTGGATGAGCGCAATGGGGCTATTCTGCTCGTTACCAAAGATGGTGGCTGGGGTAAAATCCAGATTGGAAGTGGAGATATCCTCTCCGTCAGCTTTCAGGTGAGCAAGGGAAAAGAGGCGGTTGAGCGGCTTAAGACGTTGGAGGAGATTCAGTTCCTGTTTCAGCCGCAGCGCGGTGCGGTACAGCCCACGGTGCATGCCGACGCGGTGATCGATACCCAGGAGTTCTTTGCTGCGCTTGGTCACCAGGTGGATAAACAGGAGAGTTCTACGCCACGCAGATCGCAGAGACCGCCGCCTGCCGCAACCCCAAAAACCCCCTCCCGACGTGAGCCGCCGCCTGAGGCAGGGCAGCAGCAGAAGATCCGTGCCAGCCATAAAAAAGACCTAGGTCCTAAGGTTCTAGTGGTCGATGATAGCGCTTTGGCCCGCAAGGCAGCTCGCATTGCACTGGAGCGGGGCGGCTATCAGGTGATTGAGGCGAAGGATGGCTTTGAGGCCCTAGGGCAGATGCAGAATGAACTGCCCAGCTTGGTGCTGCTGGATCTGATCATGCCGGGCCTGGATGGTTACCGGGTGCTGGAGCTGATTCGCGGTAATCAGAAGTTTAAAGAGACCCCGGTGATTATGCTCACATCGCGTGGTGGATTACTCGATAAGCTGAAGGGGCGAATGAGTGGTCTCGATGAGTACCTGACCAAGCCTTTTGATGCCGATGAGCTGTTGAAAATTGTGAACCGCCATCTTGCTGTTTGAGAGGCAGAGGGTGGAGGGTGGAGGGTGGAGGAGAGAGGACTGAGAGGACTGAGAGGACTGAGAGGACGGAGTACGCAGCAGCAGTGGTGCCATTTGCGAGTTGGCAGCGTGAACGCCTCTCAATCTTCCTAGTTGAGAATGCCTAGTCGAGACTAATACCTCGTTGAGACAAATACCTCTTGCTTGTAGAAGTTCTGCCCCCTCTACTTGGATGATTTAACATAATACACATTGTGCGCAGTAAGAGAGATACGAGGTTCTAGGTTCTAGGTTCTAGGTTCTTCACCTCGCACCTAGAGTCTCGCACCTAGAACCTAGAGTCTCGCACCTAGAACCTAGAGT
>SLIM01000257.1 GCA_007135625.1 Gammaproteobacteria bacterium | reverse complement strand
CTCGCCTTCCTCGCCGCCCCGCACGAGGATAGCGCACTCCTCGGCTTCTACACCTTCTTTGACGACAACGGCCTGCTCCAAGCGTACAGCGAAGCGCAGCGCATCGACCTGCTAGAAGGGTTGAGTCGCGGCCCGTTAGACGAAGAGGAGGAGCAAGAGACCCCGCAACTGCGAGCGGTTGACCTCGCCCTCACCCCCGATGCCGACACCGACCGCTCCGTACTGGAGAGTGTCGCGAGCGAAGGGCCGCGCCTCGCCGCCGAACTGGCCGCGCTGCTCAACGCCGTGATTCAAGGCGAGGAGGTCGCCGCCAACCTGCGCCACGCCCAGCGCGTAGTCCACACCCTCAAAGGCTCCTCCAATATCTGCGGAATCAAAGGGATCGCGACCATCAGCCACAACCTGGAAGATCTGCTAGAGCATCTCGCCGACCAGGGCCAGGCCCCCTCCGAGGAGATCGCTACCCTTCTGGTCGAGGCTGCCGATGCCCTCGAATCGGCGTTAGAGGTCGTCTTCTCCGGCGAAGCGCACGACCCCGAACTCTTCGCCCTAATTGCTGCACGGGTGGTCGGCTGGGCGCACGGCATTCGCCGGGGACTCGACCAGCCGGTTGAAGTCGAAGTCGAAGCGGTCGCCCCGGCAGCGAGTGAAGAGGCTCCGGCGGGCGAAGCGGCGGATGGTGCTACTGCGGCCCCCGCCGCCCGTACCAGCGCCAGCACCTCATTAGAGGTTGTCGATGCCCTACAGCGGCAGATGGGCGAACTGGCGATTGCCCTGACCCAGGCCGAATCGCGCATCGGCTACGCCCGCGAAACCCTCGATCAACTGGTAGGCCAGCACATTCGCAACCTGCAACAAATTGAGGTGCTGGAAGATCTGGTGGACATTCGCGGGCTGGGAACCCGCGCCCACGGCGGCTATCCCGGCGTACTGCTGGCCCGCTCGACAGCGCCGGGGGGAGAGAGCTACGACCCGCTGGAGCTGGAAGAGTATAACGAGTTCTATATCACCACCCGCCGCTTGCACGAAGGGGAGGCCGATGCTCGGGCGCTGACCGAAGGGCTGGAGGAGGCGCTGGCCGCACTCGAAGAGTTAAGCCAGACCCAGACCCGCCTCAGCCAAGAAGTTCAAGGGGTGATTAGCGCCGCCCGCCGGGTGCCAGTCCACCAGTTCATCCCGCGTTTGCAGCGGGTCATCCGCCAAACCTGCCGCGCCACCGGCAAACAGGCGGAGATGGTGATTGAGGGGGGCGATCTGGAGGTCGATAGCGAGGTGCTGGAGCGGCTGTTGCCGGCCCTGCTCCACACCCTGCGCAACGCCGTCGATCACGGCATTGAGGAGGTCGCACAGCGGCGTGCCGCTGGCAAGCCCGAAGTCGGTAACCTGCTGCTGCGCTTCGCCCGCGTCGGCAACGCCATTGAAGTCCGCTTCAGCGATGACGGGGCCGGACTCGACTATCCGCGGGTACGCGCCAAAGCGGTCGCCAACGGGCTACTCGCCGCCGATGCCGAGGTCGCCGAGCGCGAGCTGGCGATGCTCACCCTCAAGCCCGGCTTCTCCACCCGCGAAGCGGTGAGCGAGATCTCGGGTCGCGGGGTCGGGATGAATGTGGTCGATGCCGCGATTCGCGAGCTCAAGGGGGCGCTCTCCATCGAATCGGAACAGGGGCGCGGCTACACCCTCACCATGCGCCTTCCCACCTCCACCATCTCGATGTACACGCTGCTGGTCTCGCTCGCCGGAGAGCGCTACGCGATTCCCGGCAGCGAGATCAAATATGCCGCCCCGTTTGCCGATGGCGAGGTGGAGGAGGGGGCGCACGCTCTCCGTTTCCGCTACCGCGACGAGAGCTATCCGCTGCTCTATCTGCATGAGCTGCTAGGAATCTCCCGCCCGCGTAACGAGAGCGAACATCCGATTGTGCTCATCGCCTACAGCGATGTGGATGAGCGGGCGGTGGTGGCCGACTCGCTCGACGATAGCCGTATGGTGATTGCCAAAAAACTCGGCACCTTCACCCCCGCAATTCCCGGTGTCTCCGGGGCTACTGTCCTGGGTGATGGGCGCATCGTCCCGATTCTGGAGCTGCGCCGACTGCTACGCGGTGACGAAGTTGCGCTATGTACCGGTGGAGCGCTGCCGCTGGAGCTGGAACCGCCGGAGCTGCCCAAAATCCTGATCGTCGATGACTCCCTCAGTATGCGCAAAACCCTATCGCAACTGGTGAGTGACGGCGGTTGGCAACCGCTCACCGCCAGCGACGGACTGGATGCGCTGCGGGTGATGGAGGAGCAGAAGTCGCCGCCCAAGGTGCTGCTGGTCGATATGGAGATGCCGCGCATGAACGGTCTGGAGCTGACCACCCACCTGCGTAACGATCCCGCCACCCGCCCTCTGCCGGTGGCGATGATCACCTCACGCGCAACCCGCAGCCACCGTGAAAAGGCGCTCGAAGCGGGGGTGAACCACTACTTTGTCAAGCCCTATAAAGAGGATGACATTTTGGCTTTTATTGAACAGTCTTTGCAAGCAAGCGGAGGGGAGCGTGATGAGGATCAATCCTAAATGGATTATGGTATGGGGTATCCTGCTGCTGCTACCGGTAACGGCTTGGTCGCAGCAGCCGCAGCATTTTCACCCGTATGGTTTTGCGCCGGGTGGGCAGTGGCCACCCCGCGCCGAACCGGCACCACCACCGGCACCCGCCACGCCAGTACCCGCCACGCCAGCCCCTGCCGTAGCGGAGCCGCCAGCCCCCGCCGCCGCCGTGGCGGTGGAGCGACCCGTCGCCACGCCGTCGGCTTCACCAGCTACTCCGCTACCCGGTGGAATGCAGTGGGTTCCCAGCCGCCTTGGCGAAGTCCTCGCCGATGCCAACGGGCGCACGCTCTACCTTTTCGACCAAGAGCAGGCCGGGGTTCCGCTCTGTAGCGGTGCCTGTGCGCTGCGCTGGCCCCCGCTACTGATCGACGGCAACTCATCGCTGGCCCCCCCCTTCTTCCCACTACAACGGGAGGATGGTAGCCGTCAGTGGTCGTGGAACGGTCGTCCGCTCTACCGCTGGTTTGGCGACAGCGAAGCGGGCGATGTGACCGGTGACGGCATCAATGGGGTGTGGCACGCCGTCCGCCGCTAGCAACGCAATTCTACAACGATTTTTGCAGTAACCGCACGTGGAGGCGAACTGATATGACCGGCATGGTGGCCCTAACTTTCTACTCTTACCTCTTTTGCAGCATTATTGCGCTGCTGGCGGTAGTCTATTTTTTCCTACAGATCCCCTCACTCAAGAGCAACTACCGCATTCTCGCCTATATGAACATCGGTGTCTGCGGCTTTTCCGCGCTGCTCCACTTCTACTATTTCAGCACCATGGGATCGGCCATGCCTGACGGACTTGATGCCCATGGAGCCTCTTCGGCGATCTCCTCCTTCCCGCTAGAAGTCCGCTACTTCTACTGGCTGGTCTGCACCGTGTTGCTGGTTTCGATGTTCCCGCTGCTGATCGGGATCGAGAAGGTTGGCGGCAAGTTTCTCGCCAAGCTCGCCATCGCCGATGCCGGAATGATCATCTGCGGCTTCTTTGGGGAGCGTTCGATTAACGCCGCTGGCCAGATGACTAACGCCGGGGTTGTTCTCTTCGTACTCGGCTGCGCCCTCTGGGTCTATATGCTGGTGATCATCTACCGGGTGCTGCAACGGCTGCCCAGCTCCGAACTCAGCCCGCCGCAGCGCGACACCCTCGCCTACATGTACTTTTTTATCCTGCTCGCCTGGTCGATCTACCCGATTGGCTATTTTCATGTGGTCTATTTTCAGGAGAGCATTGGCATTGTGCTGCGGGAGTTTACCTTTAACCTGGGAGATATCGTCAATAAGGTGATTTGGGGGCTAATGGTCGTCACCGCCGCCCGCAAGGTTTCCGATCTGGAGAAGGCCAAGAGGAGTGCCAATGCCCATTAACGACGCAACTGACCAAGAGCAGCGGGCGCAGGTCGTTGCCCTATGTGGCTTCTCCGCCACCGAGGCGCGGCTGTTTGATGCGATTTTTCGGGTCTCCGCCGGGCGTAGCCAGCGCTATAGCCGGTGGAACGAGGGGTGGGCCGAGCGCCCCGACCTCTACCTGATCAAACAGGGCAACGCCAAGGCGCTCGATCTCTGGCGGCAGTGCCGCGACCACTTCGCCAACCACGATGCCATCACCCTGCAGATCGGCACGGAGCAGGCGCAACCTTGGGGTGAGCTGCGCACGCTTGCCGGACGCGAAATCCCACTGCTGCTCAAGCCCATCTCCGCCACCCGCCTGCTCGATACCCTCGACCAACTCCTCAGCCCCTCGCAAGAGGATGCACTCGGCGAGGCGATCCTAATTGGTGACGATGCCTCGCTCGCCGATCTCGATGCGATTAACCGCGATGCCATCGACAGCGACCATGAGAGCAGCGGCCGGGGGCGGCGGGTGCTGGTGGTCGATGATAGCGCCTCGCTGCGCCTGCAACTCGATATTACTCTAGGTAAAAAGCATGGAATGCGGGTGGACTTCGCCGCCGATGGAGTCACCGCCCTGCGCAAGCTGGAGAGTCGCAGCTATGACATTATTTTTCTGGATGTCATGCTCCCCGACATGGACGGCTTCGAGATCTGCAAACGGATTCGTCGCCAGTTTCGTCTTAAAACTCCGGTGGTTATGCTCACCTCGCGGGCCGGACGGCGCGACCAGCTCAAAGGGGTGATGGTTGAGGCCGATAGCTACCTGATTAAACCGGTGGCGAGTGAGGAGTTGGAGAGTACCTTGGAACGGTTGTTGGGGTGAGGGGAGCTAAACTCTAGTATTGCGAACGGTGCGTGATGGTGTATAATCGACGACATGGAAAGCACTATGAGTAGAGGCAAGGCTGCACGCCCGCATTGCCCATGTCCGAGCGGATTTCACCCACAAGCTCACGACTCGGCTCTGCCGCGAAAACCAAACGGTAGTGATCGAGGAGTTGCACGTCAAAGGCATGCTG
>SLIM01000213.1 GCA_007135625.1 Gammaproteobacteria bacterium | reverse complement strand
CGTGACCACCTGGAGCGCGGGCGCATCGACCTCGGCCACGCTAAGGTACTGCTCGCGCTGGAGCCGCAGCAGCAGAGTAGCGCCACCGCCGAAGTGGTGCGCCTGGGACTCTCGGTACGCGAGACCGAACGGCTAGTGCGGCGGCTCCAGGGCGAGGGCGAGGAACCTAGCCGCAGCACCAAACCGCGCCCCGTCGCACCCGACCCCGATGTTGAGCGGCTGATGACCAACCTCTCCGAACGACTGGGAGCGAAGGTCGATCTCCGCCATGGGCAAGCGGGCAAGGGGCGGCTGGTGATCTCCTACAATAGCTTGGATGAGCTGGATGGAATACTGGCTCATATTCAATGAGAGATTCGAGAGCGAGGGGAGAGGGGAGAGGTGCGAGAAGCGAGATTCGAGGGGCAAGGTGCGAGGCTCGAGGTGCGAGGTGCGAGAAGCGAGATTCGAGGGGCAAGGTGCGAGGTACGAGACCACTTCGTCCACTCCATCCACTTCGTCCACTCCATCCACTTCGTCCACTTCGTCCACTTCGTCCACTCCACCCACTCCACAAAGCACAAACAATCAACAACTTTATTTTTTTATCCAGTGAGGTAGTGCCATGATCCGCTATCCTGAAAACTACGCACCCCGCCCGGATCTACTAGCCGAGCGGGTACTTCTAATCACCGGAGCCGGTGACGGTATCGGGCGTGCCGTAGCGGTAGCCGCTGCCGCGCATGGAGCCACGGTGATCCTGCTAGGCCGCACCCTGCGCAAGCTGGAGATGGTCTACGACACCATTGAGCAGGCCGGGGGGCCACAACCGGCGATCTACCCGCTCAACCTGGAGGGAGCCTCCCCCCACGACTACCTCGACATGGTGAGCAAACTGGAAGAGGCGTTCGGGGTACTCGATGGCATCGTGCATAACGCCGCCGAGCTGCGCTCCCTGAGCCGCATTGATGACTACGACATCGACCACTGGTACCGAGTGATGCAGGTCAACCTCAACGCCCCCTTCCTCATCACCCAAGCCTGCCTGCCGCTGCTGCGCAAATCGACCGCCGCCTCCGTCCTCTTCAGCGCCGACCGGGTCGGACGGCAGGGACGCGCCTACTGGGGAGCGTATGGGGTCTCCAAGTTCGGCCTGGAGGGACTGATGCAGATTCTCGCTGACGAAAACGAAGGGAGCGGCATCCGCTTCAACAGCCTCGACCCCGGCCCGGTACGCACCGCCCTACGCGCCGCCGTCTACCCCGGCGAAGATAGCGCCACCCTCCCCGCCCCCGAAGAGATCGTCGCCCCCTACCTCTGGCTCCTCGGCAGCGACAGTCGCGGCATCACCGGGCAGGCACTGGGAGGCTAACGCGGCGGTGGCTGGTGTGATCCTGTTCAACAAGCCGTGGGGGGTACTGAGCCAGTTCACCGACTCCCAAGGGCGGGCCACCCTCGCCGACTACCTCCCGCTCAGCGGCTTCTATCCCGCCGGACGGCTCGACCGCGACAGCGAGGGGCTGCTGGTACTGACCGACGACGGGCGACTGCAACAGCGCCTGGCCGACCCCCGCTTCAAGCAGTGGAAAAGCTACTGGGCGCAGGTCGAGGGGATCCCCGATCCAGCCGCACTACAGACCCTGCAACAGGGGGTACTGCTTAACGACGGCCCGACCCGCCCGGCACGGGTACGCCGTTTGTCGATCAGCGAGCCGTGGGCGCGTGATCCCCCGATTCGCTACCGCCGAGAGATTCCCACCTGCTGGCTAGAGCTACAGATTCGCGAGGGACGCAACCGCCAAGTACGGCGCATGACCGCCGCCGTCGGCTTTCCAACCCTGCGCCTCATCCGTCACCGCGTAGGACGCTGGCACCTGGACGATTTAGCTCCGGGAAGCTGGCGACGCATCACCCTACCGCAGCGACAGCAGGAGGCTGCACCATGACCTGGACCCCACACGTCACCGTCACCGCTGTCGTGGAAATGCAGGGGCACTTTTTGATGGTTGAAGAGGCTGCACCATGACCTGGACCCCACACGTCACCGTCGCCGCTGTCGTGGAAATGCAGGGGCGCTTTTTGATGGTTGAAGAAGAGACCCCCGACGGCATTCGCTACAACCAGCCCGCCGGCCACCTGGAAGCGCAGGAGTCCCTCATCGCGGCAATACAGCGCGAAGTGCTAGAAGAGAGCGCCTGGCAATTCCAGCCCGCAGGACTCGTCGGCATCTACCGCTGGCAACTCGCCCCCGGCGAAACCACCTACCTGCGCTTCTGCTTCCACGGATCAGTAACCGCGCACGACCCGCAACGCCCCCTCGACCAGGGAATTCGCGCCGCACTCTGGCTCCCCCTCGACACCCTGCGCCTGCAATCCCGACAGATGCGCAGTCCGCTGGTACTGCGCTCTCTTAACGACTACCTCAACGGCTCCCGCTACCCGCTGGAACTGCTCCACGAGCTGGCCGGATGAAACCGGATAAAACCATTATGGTCGGCCTCTCCGGCGGGGTTGACTCGGCAGTCGCCGCGCTGCTGCTGCAACAGCAGGGATGGCGAGTCGAAGGGCTCTTTATGAAAAACTGGGAAGAGGATGACCAGCCCGGCCACTGCTCCGCCGCCGAAGATCTCCAGGATGCCCGCCAAGTCGCCGAACGCCTCGCCATTCCACTGCACACCGCCAACTTCTCCGATGCCTACTGGGAGCGGGTTTTCACCCACTTTCTCGCCGAATACCGCGCCGGTCGCACCCCCAACCCCGACCTGTTGTGCAACCGCGAAATCAAGTTTCGCGCCTTTCTCGATCACGCCCTCGACCTCGGAGCCGAAGCCATCGCCACCGGTCACTACGCCCGCCGCTGCGCCAGTGCCGAGGGGTGGCAGCTCTGCCGTGCGGTCGATGAGGGAAAGGATCAGACCTACTTTCTCTACCTGCTCAACCAGCAGCAACTGGCCCACGCCCACTTCCCCCTGGCCGACTACCCCAAGCAGGCAGTGCGTGAACTGGCCCTCCAGGCCGGTTTCGCCAACGCCCGCAAAAAAGAGAGTACCGGCATCTGCTTTATCGGCGAACGCCCCTTTCGCCAATTTTTGCAGCGCTACCTCCCGGCCCAGCCGGGCGACATCGTCACCCCCGAAGGGGCGGTGATCGGCAGCCACTGCGGCCTGATGTACTACACCCTGGGGCAGCGCAAAGGGCTAGGCATCGGCGGGCAGGCGGGGTATCACGAAGGCTCCTGGTACGTTGTCGAAAAAGATCTGGCCACCAACCGCCTGCTGGTTGCCCAGCAGCACGACCACCCGCTGCTGCTCAAAGCGGGGCTGGAGGCCGAGGATCTGCACTGGATCACCGCCCCCCCGCCGCCCCGCCCCGGTCACCTCCTCGCCCGCCTGCGCCACCGCCAGCCGCTGCAACCCTGCACCCTGCTGCCCCTCGCCGATGGGCGCTGCCGGGTCTGGTTCGAGCGTCCGCAACGGGCGGTTACGCCGGGGCAGGCGATTGTTTTTTACCACCACCACCGCTGCCTCGGCGGCGGTACCATTGTACGCGGCCTGAATCGGGAGGAGGATGCCTCATGTATGAGCTAAGAGACCGCTGCCTGGCACTGGCAGGCACCCTGCAAGGAGCCGCGCTGGCCGCCTCGATTGCCCGCAACGGGGTAATGGATGTGACCGCAGCAGAGAACAGCATTCGCAGCATCCTGCGCATTAGCGCGGCAACCACCGAAGATGTGTTTGACGGAGTCGAAGGGGTTCACTACGGCCTGCGCCGCCTGCATCAGCAGCTCGGCAACCGCACCCCGGAAAATCTTGAGTTGTTTCGCTATGTGGTCTATCTGCTGATGCTGGAGCGCAAACTGGTCAAGCAGCCGCAGATGCTCGATACCCTTAGCAGCGGAATTGCGCTTGCCACCGCCCGGCTAGAACACTTCTCCCCGCTGCACAGCAACATCCTCGCCCAACTCGCCGAACTCTACAGTACCACCATCAGCACCCTCACCCCGCGCATTATGGTCCAGGGCGAACCGCTCCACCTCGCCAACCCGGAGAACGTCAACCGTATCCGCGCCCTGCTCCTCGCCGGTATCCGCTCCGCCCGCCTCTTTCACCAACTCGGCGGCAGACGTTACCATTTGATTTTTCGCATGGAAAAATACCGCGAACAGGCGGCGCAGATCCTTAATGAGGGGTAGCGGATAAACGATCTAAAGAAGGGGGGGTAAATTGTGGATAGCAAGCCACTCAAAGAACAGAATACCAAGCAACAACACGGCATCATTGAGAAAAGAGATAAAAACTCTTTAATTTTTTTAGGTGCAGCACTGTTTGCAGCGCTATTTAGCCTATTGGTTTGGATGGGTATTCTGCTCGCTCGCTTTGAATCCGAACAGCATCGGCAACAAGAGCTTGAGCAGGTGTACCAGCGTCTTGATGAGATGAGGCTCTCCCTGAAAAGTCGCGTTTATGAAAACATCTATAAAGTCTTATCGGTGCGCTCCATCGTTGAGATGAATCCAAAATTGACGCAAGAGGATTTTGCGCGGGCCATGGCCGTTCAGTTCCGAGGCGAACACGACTTGAGAAACATCGGCCTTGCCAAAGATATGGTGCTTCAATTGATGTATCCTATTGAAGGCAACGAGTCCGCCATTGGGCTAGACTATACGACCCTTCCCGAACAATTTGATGCCGTTGATTTAGCATTGAGAGTGAACGAAATTGTTTTGGCCGGCCCACTCCCCTTAGTTCAAGGCGGCGAAGGAGTCATCGCCCGCATTCCCATCTACGTCACCAATACCACCTCTGAGAAAGAAGAGTTTTGGGGATTTGCCTCCGCCGTTATGGACAACGAGAGCATCTTCGCCGGGGCAGGAATAGAGGTAGATTCCGGTATATTGCGCGTTGCGCTACGGGGTAGAGATGCCCTGGGCGCCGATGGAGAGATTTTTTGGGGTGATCCATCGGTATTTCAGCAAAATCCTATAGCTCAAATAGTAGATCTTCCTTATGGAAGCTGGCAAATTGCCGCTATACCCTCTCGCGGATGGAGTTCTTACGCAGCATTTTCAAGTCGTACTATATGGATTTATCTAACGGTTGCCAGTACGCTTCTAGCCTTTACTGCCATTATCCTTCTTCTCCTTATTCGACAAAAAAAAATTGTAGAACTCCTTGAAAAAGAGAGAAACCTTTTCGCTGCTGGCCCGGTGTTCAGTGTAGAGTTTGACGTTCACTCCGATACAAGCTTATCAATCAAGAATGTTTCTTCCAATGTTGAACAGGTTCTTGGCTATAACGCAGCAGAAATCCTGCACCCGGATTTTTCTTATGAGGTGCTGCTCCATCCTGAGGATTGCGCGTGCGTGATCAATCGTCTCAAACACAATATTGAAAATCGCATTGATCGGTTCGAAGAGTCCTACCGAATAAAAACCAAAGCGGGTCACTACCTCTGGCTCTATGATTTTACTCTTTTACTGCGTGACGAAGCGGGTAATTTACTTGGCTTGTACAGTTATCTGTATGACCAAAGTGCGCAAAAACAGGCAGAAGAAGCCCTGCGCCTTGCCGAAGAACGGCTCGAAAAAACGGCGTATGAACTCACCGAAAACATTCCTGTTGGCACCTATACCATGGTACAACCCGCCGATGGGGGTATGGCGCACTTCGCATTTATGAGCAGCCGTTTTTTGCAGCTCACCGGAGTGAGCCGGGAAGAGGCCGCAGCCGATCCAATGAAAGGTTTTGCCTGTGTGCATCCTGATGATCTGGATCGCTGGATCGCGCTCAATGTAGAGACTTTTACAGAAAAAAAGCCCTTTTTCGGGGAGACACGAATTATTGTCAATGGCGAAGTTCGCTGGATTACCGCTGAATCCTTTCCACGCACACTCTCGGATGGCAAAACGGTTTGGGAGGGGGTACTTACTGATATTACAGACCGCAAGCGTGCTGAGGAGGCATTGAGCGAAAGTTTGTCCCGTTTCAATGATTTAGTTGAGCATGTATCGGTCGGGGTTTACGTCTTTTGGCACCGGGCGAGTGGCACCATGGAGTTTGAGTATATTAGCGATGGCTGGTGTATCATGAATCAACTATGTCGTGAAGATGTACAAAAAAATCCTTTTTTGGCATGGGAGGTTATTCACCCCGAGGAAATAGAATATTTTAGGGTGTATAATCAAGAAGTGGTGCGCGAACGTAAACAGTTTTCTTGGGAAGGCCGAGTGATCGTCGGTGGCGAGGAGCGCTTTATGCTCATTGAATCAACTCCCATTTTTTTCGACAATGGGGATAGCCGCTGGTTTGGCATTCAGCAGGATGTCACCGAACGCAAAACCGCAGAGGCGACTCTCCATGCGACCAATGCAGCGCTTGAACAAGAAGTTGCAGAACGAAAACTTATTGAAGAACAACTAAAAGTCAAGAGCGAAATGCTCAAGAGGCTCTCGATACAAGATGGCTTGACAGGGATTCCGAACCGCCGCCATTTCGATGAACGCGCGGCGTTGGAGTGGCAACGGACACAACGCAATGATACGCATCTAGCGCTGATTATGATGGATATTGACCACTTTAAGAAGTACAATGATGGATATGGCCACGGGGCCGGAGATGAGTGCCTAAAGCGTGTAGCCCAAGCGCTGGTACACTCCTGTGATCGCGCCATGGATCTAGTGGCACGCTACGGAGGCGAGGAGTTCGTCGCCTTGCTGCCAGAAACAGACCACCAAGGTGCCCTCTATCTTGCGGAAAAGATGCGCTGTGCTGTAGAGGCGCTCGCGATTCCCCATGATTTTTCCAGCACCGCGAAAAACGTTACGCTGAGTATTGGGGTAGCCGTCCATGGAGGCGGGAGTAGCAAGACCAGCCTTGAACAGTTGCAAAGATGTGCCGATCAAGCGCTGTACCACGCCAAGCATCAGGGGCGTAACCAAGTTCAGAGGGAAGATTTTGTAGCAACGGATTGTCTACGACCTCAGACCACCCCATGATTGCTCCTCCTCGTTGATCTTGCACACATAACGCTTGCGGCCTCCCCTCCCCATAACCTCACTCCCCAACCATCCCACGCAATTTATAAAGCCTATCCAGCGCTTGGCGCGGGGTAAGATGATCGGGATCGAGGCGTTTGAGATAGGTGAGCAGTGCGCTGTAATCGGGGGCGGGAGGAAGTGTTGATAGTGTTGATAAAGCCTTTGAAGCCTTTACGAAAGAGTTCTGAGAGGCGCTCTTCGGCTCACCCTCTGCACCGCCAAACAGCGAAAGCTGCTGGCTATGGCGGTCGCTATGGCGCTGGGCGGCCTGCTCCAGTTCGCAGAGGCGCTGTTTAGCGCGTTGAATCACTTCGCGAGGAACCCCGGCGAGGGCTGCGACCTGAAGGCCGTAGCTCTGGTTAGCCGGCCCCTCTTTAACGGCGTGCATAAAGGCGATGGTGTCGCCATGTTCGATCGCATCGAGGTGGAGGTTGTAGATACCCTTGTACTCATCCGGCAGGGTAGTGAGTTCAAAATAGTGGGTAGCAAACAGGGTGAAGGCGCCGATTCGGGTGGCCAGTTCCACCGCACAAGCCCAAGCGAGGGAGAGACCATCGAAGGTGCTGGTGCCGCGTCCGATTTCGTCCATCAACACCAAGCTGTTGGGAGTGGCGTTGTGGAGGATATTGGCGGTCTCCTCCATCTCCACCATAAAAGTAGAACGCCCACCTGCGAGGTCGTCGGAGGCCCCGATGCGCGAGAAAATGCGGTCAATCGGTCCGATGCGGGCGGCGGCGGCGGGGACGAAGCTGCCGCACCAGGCGAGCAGGGTGATCAGCGCGGTTTGGCGCATATAGGTCGATTTGCCGCCCATGTTAGGACCGGTAATGATCAACATGCGGCGCTGTTCATCCATGGAGACGCTATTGGGAACAAAGGGGGTGGTGTTGACCTGCTCAACCACCGGATGGCGACCCTCACGAATGGTCATGCCGCTCTCGTCGCTCAGTTCCGGTTGCGTCCACTCCAGTTGCTGGGCGCGTTCGGCGAAGGTGGCGAGAAGATCGAGTTCGGCAAGTGCGGCGGCGCTCTGTTGCAGTGCAGGGATAGCTGGCTGGAGCCGCTCCAGCAGTTGCGCGTAGAGCATTCGCTCACGGGCGAGCGCCCGTTCGCGGGCGGAGAGGACTTTATCTTCAAACTGCTTCAGTTCGGGGATAATGTAGCGCTCGGCCCCTTTTAAGGTCTGGCGGCGGATATAGTCATCCGGCACCTTGTCGGCGTGGCTGCGACCGATCTCAAGGTAGTAGCCGTGAACGCGGTTGTAGCTCACTTTGAGGGTGTTGATGCCGGTGCGCTGCCGTTCGCGCTGCTCCAGATCAAGCAGAAACTGGTCGGCATTTTGCGAGAGGGCGCGTAGTTCGTCGAGTTCGCTGTCGTAACCGCTAGCTACTACGCCGCCGTCACGAATGAGCAGCGGGGGGGTTTCGATAATCGCCTGTTGCAGCAGCGCAACACTCGCTTGGTGGTCGCCGAGCTGCTGCTGTAACGCACGGCAGCGGGGGGTGTCGAGCGGGGTGAGCAGGGTGTGCAGTTCGGGGAGTCGTGCCAGCGAGTCGCGCAGCACCGCCAGGTCGCGGGGGCGGGCCGACTGGAGGGCGATGCGGGCGACGATCCGTTCGATGTCGCCGACCCCTTGCAGGTGCTGGTGAAGATCGCGATAGATCAGGCTGTCGAGCAGGCTGGCGACCGCGTGGTGGCGCAGGCGGATGGTGTCGGTATTGCGCAGCGGGCGGTGTAGCCAGCGCCGTAACAGGCGGCTGCCCATGGCGGTGGCGTTGCGGTCGAGAATGCCGATTAGGGTGTGGTTGGGTTCGCCGCCGAGGGCGCTATCCAGCTCCAGATTGCGACGGGTGGCGGCATCAATCAAAATCGCCTCGTCGCGCTGCTCTACGGTCAGGCCGCGCAGATGCGGCAGGGCGCTGCGCTGGGTGTCGCGGACGTAGAGCAGCAGCGCCCCGGCGGCGGCGACAGCGAGATCCAGTTCGGCACAGCCGAAGCCTTGCAGGTCGCGGGTGCGAAACTGTTCGGTGAGCAGCCGCTCGGCGCTGTCGCGGTCGAAGTGCCAGCTCGGGCGGCGGGTGATGCCGCTACGTTGCGGAAGCGTAGCGGGCAGCGGCTGCTCTTCCGACAGCAGCAGTTCGCTGGGGCGGAACCGCTCCAACTCTCCGGCGAGGGTGTCGCCGCTCACCAGCGGGGTGCTGCCCGCATCCGGCTGTTGTACCCAGAAGCGGCCACTGCCGAGGTCGAGCAGGGCCAGGCCGTAGCGTTCGCCGTCAATGCAGAGGGCGGCGAGCAGGTTGTCGCTGCGCTCTTCGAGGAGCGCTTCGTCGGTAACGGTGCCGGGGGTGATGATGCGCACGACTTGGCGTTCGACCGGCCCTTTGCTGCTGGCGGGGTCGCCGATCTGTTCGCAAATCGCCACCGACTGCCCGAGGCGGACGAGCTTGGCGAGGTAACCTTCGACGGCGTGGTAGGGGACTCCCGCCATCGGAATCGGCGCACCTGCCGACTGGCCGCGTCGGGTGAGGGTGATGTCGAGGAGTTGCGCGGCCCGTTCGGCATCTGCGTAGAAGAGTTCGTAGAAGTCGCCCATGCGGTAGAAGAGGAGCAGGTCGGGATGTTCGGCCTTAATGCGCAGGTACTGCTGCATCATCGGGGTGTGGTTGCTCATTCGGTTTCGGCGCTGCGTTCGATGGTAATGCCAAGGTCGGTGACGGCGGCGAGGGCATCCGGTTTATGGAGCGTGACCCGCACTTTGGGCAGGGCAAACTCGTTGAGCAGGAGCTTGGCGCACTCCTCGGCGAGGGTCTCAATCAGTTGAAATTGGCTCTGCTGAACAAACGCTTGGATGCGCTCGGCAACGGCGGCGTAGTCACAGGTCTGCGCCAGAGAGTCACTCGCGGCGGCGGGGCGACAGTCCCACCACAGCTCCAGATCAAGCAGCAGGCGCTGCCGGATCTCGCGCTCCCAGGGGTGGACTCCGATCACGGCGCGGCTCTGCAAGCCGCGAATAAAGATACGATCCATTACTGCTGCTGCGGTGGGACGTAGGTTTCATCGTTGGGGTTTAAGAAGATAAATCGCATATCGTCCGGTTCTATTTCGACATAGTCCATGGTGGCCCCTTCCAGCAGGTTGACATATTCGGGTTCGATGACTACGAGAAGGCCTTCGCTTTCGACCCGAAAGTCGTGCTCTTTGGGTTCGTCGAAGCCAAACAGGTAGCTGATCGAGCCATCGGCCTGGCGTTTTGCGGCGAGGCGCAGGGCAAGGCCCTCGGCTCCGCCCTGGCGGGCGGCGAGTGCGATCTGCTGCTGCGCGGCAGTGGTGAGAGTGATGATCATGGGGTTTTACTCCGGCATTTTGTGATTTTCTGGCGGCCTGAAGGCCGAACGACAAGCGTCTTCCGTCCCCCTGCAACAGCCATAAAAAAGCCCCGCATACGCGGGGCTTCTTCCGTCGCGGGTGTAGCAGCGGGATATTACATCATACCCATACCGCCCATGTCACCCATGCCGCCACCGCCCGGCATCGGGGCCTCCTCCTTCGGCTCCTCGGCGATCATGCACTCGGTGGTGATCATCAGCCCAGCAACCGAAGCGGCGTTTTGCAGCGCCGAGCGGGTCACCTTGGTAGGATCGAGAATACCCATCTCAATCATATCACCATACTCACCAGTAGCGGCGTTAAAGCCGAAGTTGCCTTCGCCTTGGCGCACCTGGTTGATGACCACAGAGGCTTCGCCACCGGCGTTGGCAACGATCTGGCGCAGCGGCTCTTCCATGGCGCGGCAGGCCATGCTGATACCGGCGTTCTGGTCTTCGTTGTCGCCCTTTATATCCTTGATCGTGGTCAGGGCGCGTACCAGCGCAACACCGCCGCCGGGTACCACACCCTCTTCGACCGCAGCGCGGGTAGCGTGCAGCGCATCTTCGACGCGTGCTTTCTTCTCCTTCATCTCCATTTCGGTAGCGGCACCGACCTTAATGACGGCAACACCGCCCGCCAGCTTGGCGACCCGCTCCTGGAGCTTCTCGCGGTCGTAATCGGAAGAGGTCTCTTCGATCTGGGCGCGAATCTGCTCGACCCGGGCCTTAATGTCCTGCTCGGAGCCAGCACCGTCAATGACCGTGGTCTCCTCTTTGGAGACGACAATCTTCTTGGCGTTACCCAGTTCGTTAAGGGTACACTTCTCCAGCGACAGGCCGACCTCTTCGGAGATAACGGTGGCACCGGTGAGGATGGCGATATCTTGCAGCATCGCCTTGCGACGATCTCCAAAGCCGGGGGCCTTAACGGCGCAGACCTTGACAATGCCGCGCATGGTGTTGACCACCAGGGTCGCGAGTGCTTCGCCTTCGACATCTTCAGCGATAATCAGCAGCGACTTGCCGGACTTGGCAACCGCTTCCAGCGCCGGAAGCAGGTCGCGAATGTTGGAGATCTTCTTGTCGTGCAGCAGCACATAGGGGTCTTCCAGCTCGGCGGTCATGTTCTGCTGGTTATTGACAAAGTAGGGAGAGATGTAGCCGCGATCAAACTGCATCCCTTCGACCACGTCCAGCTCGTTCTCCAGCGAGGTGCCATCTTCGACGGTGATCACCCCTTCTTTACCGACTTTCTGCATCGCGTCGGCGATAATGCGGCCAATGGACTCATCGCTGTTGGCGGAGATGGTGCCGACCTGAGCAATCGCCTTGTCGTCGGTGCAGGGCTTGGAGAGACCCTTCAGCTCGCTAACGGCAGCGGTAACGGCCTTGTCGATGCCGCGCTTGAGATCCATCGGGTTCATGCCGGCGGCAACCGCCTTCATCCCCTCACGCACAATCGCCTGGGCCAGCACGGTGGCGGTGGTGGTGCCGTCACCGGCGACATCAGAGGTCTGGGAGGCGACCTCTTTTACCATCTGGGCACCCATGTTCTCGAACCGGTCGGAGAGTTCGATCTCCTTGGCGACGGAGACCCCGTCCTTGGTCACGGTAGGGGCACCAAAGGACTTCTCCAGCACCACGTTACGCCCCTTAGGGCCAAGGGTCGCCTTCACGGCGTTGGCCAGGATATTGACTCCACGCACCATCTTCTGACGGGCATCATCACCAAACTTCACTTCTTTTGCACTCATCTTTACACTCTTCCTCTAGTCGTTAGGTTGTTTTAAAGTCGGGTTGTTAGCAGCTCATCGAGCAACTTAGGCCAGTACGCCCATGATGTCCTCTTCACGCATCACCAGCAGCTCCTCACCGTCGATCTTCACCTCGGTGCCGGAGTACTTGCCGAACAATACCTTGTCACCGACCTTGACATCCATCGGGCGGACCTGGCCGTTTTCCAGGATCTTGCCGTTACCGGCAGCGACGACTTCGCCTTGAATCGGTTTTTCAGCAGCGCTGTCGGGGATCACGATCCCACTCGCGGTGGTACGCTCCTCTTCCTTACGACGAACGACAACACGATCATGCAATGGACGAATCTTCATCTAGTTTCTCTCCTAACGAGTTTTAGGTTGTTTAAGGGATGGATGGAGGAGGCTGTTAGCACTCCTCACTGGTGAGTGCTAATAATAGAGGCTAACTAGACGGAGTCAAGAGCTGAGGTGAAAATTTTTTGTTTGGTAGCCGTCAACGATCAGCTTTCCGCCTTCACCCCTTCGGCGAGGTCGCCTTTCTCCTGTAGCCACTGCTTGCGGTCAGCGGATCGCCGTTTGGCGAGGAGCATATCCATGAGGCTGTGGGTAGCTTCTCCATCGGCGATGGTGAGCTGTACCAGACGGCGGGTGTCGGGATGGACTGAGGTTTCACGGAGCTGTATTGGGTTCATCTCGCCTAGCCCTTTGAAGCGCTGGATATTGATCTTGCCACTCAGGCGTTCAGCGGCGATGCGGTCGAGTACCCCCTGCCGCTCGGCATCGTCAAGGGCATAAAAAACCCGCTTGCCGACATCAATGCGGTAGAGCGGTGGCATTGCGATATAGATATGGCCGCGCTGCACCAGCTCGGGGAAGTGGCGCAGAAACAAAGCACACAGCAGGGTGGCGATATGGGCGCCGTCGGAGTCGGCATCGGCGAGGATGCAGATCTTGCCGAAACGGAGTTGGGAGAGGTTATCGCTGCCAGGGTCTACCCCAATGGCTACCGCAATATCATGCACCTCTTGGGAGGCGAGAACCTCCGACGAATCGACCTCCCAAGTGTTGAGGATCTTGCCACGCAGCGGCATAATCGCCTGAAATTCGCGGTCGCGTGCCTGTTTGGCGGAGCCGCCGGCGGAGTCCCCTTCGACCAAAAAAAGTTCGCTGCGTTTAGGGTCTACGGCGGTGCAGTCGGCCAGTTTTCCGGGGAGTGCAGGCCCTTGCGTGACCCGCTTGCGCTGTACCTTGCGCCCGGCCCGCAGACGGCTCTGGGCGGCCTGAATCACCCACTCGGCGAGGCGCTCGCCAATCTCGGTGTGCTGGTTTAGCCACAGCCCGAAGGCATCCTTGACCACTCCAGAGACGAAGGCGGCGCATTCGCGGGAGGAGAGCCGCTCTTTGGTCTGGCCGGAGAATTGGGGGTCAGCGAGTTTAACCGAGAGGACGTAGCAGCAGTGGTTCCAGACATCCTCCGGGGCGATCTTGACCCCCCTTGGAAGGAGGTTGCGGAAGTCGCAGAACTCGCGCACTGCATCGGTCAGACCGCTGCGCAGACCGTTCACATGGGTACCCCCCTGAGAGGTCGGGATGAGATTGACGTAGCTTTCGGTCACCCCCTCCCCGCCCTCGGTAAGCCAGGCAACGGCCCAGTCGGCGTGTTCGCTATTGCCCTGCATGGTGCCGACAAAAGGCTCTTCGGGCAGCAGCTCCACCTCTCCCAGCTCGCTCAACAGATACTCCTTCAACCCCTCGTTATAGTGCCAAGCCTGCTGCTCGCCGCTCGCCTCATCGTGCAGGGTGACGTGCAGTCCGGGACAGAGTACCGCCTTAGCGCGTAATACATGGCACAGTTGACGCAACGAAAACTTGTGGGTATCAAAGTATTTGGCATCGGGATGGAAGTGAACAGTGGTACCGCTAACCCCCCGTTTCACCTTGCCGATCTCCTCCAGATCACGCACCTTTTCGCCGCCGGAGAAGACGATCCGGTACTCCTTGCCGCTGCGCCGTACCCGCACCTCCAGGTGGTCGGAGAGGGCGTTAACTACCGAAACGCCAACCCCATGTAGTCCACCGGAGAATTGATAACTCTTATTGGAGAACTTACCACCGGCGTGGAGCTTGGTGAGAATCACCTCAACCCCGGGAATCCCCTGTTCGGGGTGCATATCGACCGGCATCCCGCGCCCATCATCCTCGACCCGCAGCGAACCATCGGCAAACAGGGTGACCGCAATGTAGCTAGCGTAGCCAGCAATCGCCTCATCCACGCTGTTATCAATCACCTCCTGAGCCAGATGATTGGGACGGGTGGTGTCGGTATACATGCCGGGACGCTTGCGCACCGGCTCCAGGCCACTTAGAACCTCAATCGCGGAGGCATCGTAGGAACTCATAACAACGATATCCCTAGTAGTTATAGAAAACAGAAGCGAGGGAGCCGTTAGACCACCCCAGCGCGTAGCAGATCGTGCATATTGACCGCCCCAACCAACCGCTGTTCATGGTCAATAATCGGCAGGGCGCTAATTTTGTGGGCATCCATCAGTTGCAGCCCTTCGGCAGCCAGCAGTTCAGCGCGGGCAGTAACGCAGTTGCGGGTCATCACCTCATGCACCTGACAGGCATGGATATTCAGCCCCCGGTCGAGGGTGCGCCGCAGGTCGCCATCGGTATAGACCCCAATCAGCCGCCCCGCTGCATCGACCACGGTGGTCATTCCCAGCCCTTTACGGGTCATCTCCATCAGCGCATCCCGCAGCGAAGCCTCTTCGCGCACCATGGGAATATCGCCATCGCGGTGCATAATATCGCCGAGATGCAGCAGCAGCCGTCGTCCGAGAGTGCCGCCGGGGTGGGAGCGGGCAAAATCCTGCTCGGTAAATCCCCGCGACTCCAAGAGTGCAATCGCCATCGCATCGCCCATCGCTAAAGCGGCGGTGGTGCTGGAGGTAGGGGCCAAGTTGAGCGGGCAGGCCTCCTGCTCAACACTCACATCAATATGGACATCCGACTCGCGGGCGAGGTTGGAGCTGGGGTTGCCGGTGAGTGCGATGAGCGGCACATTGAGGCGCTTAATGAGCGGCAGAATGGTAAGAATCTCGCGGGTCTCTCCCGAGTTGGAGAGGGCCAGCACCACATCCTTAGAGATGATCATCCCCAAGTCACCATGACTCGCCTCCCCCGGATGGACAAAAAAGGCGGGAGAGCCGGTACTCGCGAGAGTAGCCGCGATCTTGCCGCCGATATGGCCCGACTTCCCCATGCCAATCACCACAATCCGCCCTTCACAGTGGAGCAGGAAGTAACAGGCACGGGCGAACTCTTCGTTGACCCGTCCCAGCAGCGCCTCCACAGCGGCAGCCTCATTGCGAATCACCGCCATCCCAAGCTGCTGCAAACGCTGCGCCTCTTCGCTACTCGGTTTACTCTGACGATTCACGCCCACGTCCCGGAAAGTTGAGAAAAGAGATAACCTTGATAACCGAGGTAAGCCGCAACCAGCACCATCCCCTCCATGCGAGTGATCTCTCCCCGACTACGCACTCCATACCCCATCACAAAAAGCGCCAGCGTGAGCGCAATCATCACCGGCATATCCCGCAGCAGCACTGCCGGATCGAGCAGACTCGGGGCCAGCAGCGCAGGCATCGCCAGCACCGCCAACAAGTTATAGAGGTTGGAGCCAATGATGTTGCCAATCGCGATATCGTGCTCATTCTTCAGCGCCCCCGCAACGCAGGCGGCCAGCTCGGGCAGACTGGTGCCGAGCGCGATAATCGTTAGCCCGATCACCAGCTCACTGACCCCAAAAGCGGTCGCGATATTCACCGCACCCCAAACCAGAATATGGGAGCTAAGGAGCAGCACCACCAACCCCGCGATAAACCAGCCAACCGCCGCACGAGTGGAGAGATCCCTCGGGATCTCCGCATCAAACCCCGGCCCCATCGGATCGTTTGGATCATTGACGCGACTGGCAAGGCCGAGACGATACATAAAGTAGAGGGTGGCGACCAGACCGAGCAGCAGCACCACCCCATCCATGCGGCCTAGAGTACCGTTAAGCATCAGCAGCAAGGTTCCCAGAGTGACAATCAGCAGCACCGGATACTCCCGACGGAGCGTGCTGGAGTGAACCAAAAGCGGCTGAATCAGGGCAGTAACCCCTAAAATCAGTCCAATATTGGCGATGTTCGAGCCGATTGCATTGCCAATGGCCAGGCCGGGGCTATCCTTCAGCGCTGCCGTCGCCGAGACTAAAATCTCCGGGGCCGAGGTACCAAAACCGACAATCGTAAGACCAATCAACATCGGCGAGACCCCAAGGTTACGCGCCAGTGCCGCCGCCCCGCTGATAAAGCGCTCGGCACCCCAAACCAGTAGGGCCAACCCCAGGATGATGGCAATCACAGAGAGTAACATGATGTGGCGTATACAATCCTTGAATTAAGTTGGAATGATGATTCGCAGGGCCGACCAGCGCCGGGGGTGAGCGGACAGGCGGGGAGAAGCTACCAGATTTTACGACGATTGAACAGCGCAAAAAAGCAAAAGCTTTTGGCGAATGAACTACGCAGGATCGGTTATGGTCACAAAGCGGGTGCAACCGAAGGGCGAGTGTGGCAGCATAGTATCACGCTGATCGCTTGGCAGCTCCACCGTTCCAGCGGATCCCCCTACATCTCCCGATACAAGACGAGTAGACCCCACTATGTCCCCGCACCTCTGCCGCACCCCACTACGTATCCTGCTCCTAGCGAGCCTGCTGCTGTTTGCCGGTTGCGCCACGACCAATGAGTTCGCCGATCCGCGAGACCCCTTTGAGGGGTTTAATCGCAGCATTCATACCTTTAATGAAAAAGTTGATCGCCACCTGATGCGACCAGTGGCCCAGGGGTATGTCGAAATCACCCCGCGCCCGGTGCAGCGTGGGATTGGCAACTTTTTCAATAACCTCGGGGATGTACGCTCAGCAGCCAACAACTTTTTGCAACTTAAAATCGGGCCGGGCCTCTCCGATGTCAGTCGAGTCCTCATCAACACTACCGTTGGAATAGGTGGAATCTTTGATGTCGCCTCGACGGCAGACATTCCGCGCTATGAGGAAGACTTCGGGCAGACCCTCGGCTACTGGGGAGTACCCCCCGGCCCCTACCTGGTACTCCCCTTTCTAGGGCCAAGCAGTGTACGCGACAGCGTCGGCCTCGTCGGCGATTGGCACCTCGCCCCACTCACCTATCTGGAAGAGGATAAAATCCGCATCGCTCTGCGCGGGATTCACCTCGTCGATCTGCGGGCGCAACTGCTCGGGGCAACCGACCTGCTCGACCGTGCAGCCCTCGACCCCTACTCCTTTACCCGTGACGCCTATCTGCAGCGTCGCCTGGATCGGGTCTACGACGGAAACCCACCGATGGACGATGACCTCTTTGATGACGCACTATTCTTCGAGGGAGGGGGGGAAGAGAGGTTCGAGGTACTAGGTGCTAGGTT
>SLIM01000108.1 GCA_007135625.1 Gammaproteobacteria bacterium | reverse complement strand
GTGAACGCCCGTCTCAACAACGGTGCCTCCCTCCACCTCCGCTACCGCACCCTGCTCGGCCACGACCAGGGTAACCAGCAGAGCTTATCAGCGCAAATTCGATGGAACTTTTAAGGTGATCCAGCGCCCCCCACTGGCACCAGCAGCAGCAGCGGTGTATAATCCCAACTCCGACGTTAGCTTTGGATACCGCTTGCTGCTATGTTATCGATCCTGCGAAGACTTCTCCCCAACTCCGCACGGAGCGCCCTGAGTCGGCTCAACCTTCCGCCTGACCATCGGGTCTACTGTGTTGGTGACATTCATGGCCGCTGCGACCTATTGGTCGAGCTGCACCGCCAGATCGAACAAGATCTGCGCGGCTATCGCGGCAACACCAGCCTTATCTACCTCGGTGACTACCTAGATCGCGGCTCCTCCAGTGCCGAAGTGATCGATACCCTGCTGAACCAACCCCTCGCTATGGATGAGGTGATCCATCTACGCGGCAACCATGAACAGGCGATGCTCGATTTTCTGCAGAACGCCGAGCAGGGGCGCAACTGGCTCGGCTACGGCGGCCTGGAGACCCTGCTCTCCTACCGCGCTACTATCGGACGAATGCCCAGTAGCAGCGACGATCTGGAGGCGCTGCGCGAGCGCCTGAGCGAGTCTCTACCGCCAAGCCATTTGGCGTTCTTGCAGCAGACCCCGCTCTTCCACAGCCTCGGCGACTGCCTGTTTGTACACGCCGGAATCAACCCCAACCTCCCGCTCACGGAACAGCGAGCCGAGGATCTGCTCTGGATCAAAGAGGGCTTCACCCTCTCGGAACAGCGCTGGGAGAAGGTGATTATCCACGGCCATACCATTAGCGAAAAACCGGAGGTGTGCCACAACCGCATCGGCCTCGACACCGGCGCGTTTTTGAGCGGCATTCTTACCTGCGGGGTGTTTGAGAAGGAGAGCCTGCGTTTTTTGCAAACCGGAGTGTAGGTTGGGGGGAGACCGGTTGGTTGGGGTTCGCAAGCTCACCCCAACCTACCCGCGCAACAACTCCCCCGGCAGACGAAAACAGAAGCGGCTCCCCGCCCCCTCGCCCGCCGACTCGACCCAGATCTCCCCGCCGTGACGCTCAACGATCTTACGCGCCACCGCCAGACCGACCCCGGTGCCGGGATAGTTGAAACGGGTTTGCAGCCGCTGAAAGACCTGAAACAGCCGATTGAACTGCTTGGGATCGATCCCGATCCCATTATCGGCGACCCAGAAGCGCCAGCCCTCGGCCACCGCCTGCGCCCCGATCTCAATCGCTACCGCACGATCAGCGACCCGATACTTCAGCGCGTTGCCGATCAGATTCTGAAACAGGCGGGTACACTCATCGCGACTCACCGCCAAAATCGGCCACTCGCCGACCACCTGCACCTCGGCGGCGGACTCCTTCACCGCTGGTTGGAGAAAACGCAGCGCCTCCTCCACCGCCGCACGCAGCGACAGCGGCTCCATTGGCTCGCCCTTACGTCCTACCCGTGAATACTCCAGCAGCGAGAGCAGCATCTGATCCATCCGCTTGGCACCGTCGATTGCAAAGTGCATCATCTGGCGAGTATCCTCGGTCAACTGCGCCTCCAATTGCCGCTCCAGCAGTTGCAAATAACTGCTGACCATGCGCAGCGGCTGGCGCAGATCGTGGGAGGCGGCGTAGGCGAACTGCTCCAGCTCGGCATTGGAGTGCTGCAAGCGGGTGAGCAGCTCCGCCAACTCGCGCTCAATGCGCAATCTCGCCATCGTATTGCCGATCACATCGGCAGCGATACGCAACATCATAATCTGCTCATCGCTCCAGGAGTAGCGACCGCGCACCACATCAAACCCCAATAATCCGGTGAGCGTCCCTTGGGCGCTAATCAGCGGCAGCAGCAAAATGGACTGAATCCCCTGGTGCTGAAATTCGCGCCGCTCCACCTCCGCCTCGGGCGGCAGCGCGGCGACCTCCGGGATATGCAAAATCTGCCGCATCCGCGCCTGAAACCAAGGCCGCTCGACAATCGGGACTCCCTGAATCTCCTCTCGACAACAGGGAACCCCGTCGGCACACCACTCATGGCTATTGCTCATCTCGCGTAAATCACTGGAGAAGGTGAAAATATAGCTACGATCACTGGCAAATAACTCGCCCAACCCCTGCAACAGCACCTCCACTGCGTGATCAAACTCTTGCGGTTGGACTGCGCTCGTCAGGGCAGCAGAACCGTCGGCAACGATCTGGTGAAAGCGGATCTGCTGCTGGGTCTGCTGGCGGGCGGCGAGGCGCTCCATCTCCGAGGCGACACTCTCGACAAATAGCGAGAGCAGACGATTGGCCAGCTCCACCCGGCGTAACGGTTGCCGCCCCAGCGCCACCAAAATACCAATTGGATTTTGTGACTTATCCAGCAGCGAGTTCCCCAGATAAGCGCTAATTTCCATCTGCTGTAACAGATGATCCTCGGGAAAGAGGGTGGCAACATCCTGCGGGTAGCAGACGCGGTGATGCTCCATTACCTCGCTACAAGGAGTTCCTTCGAGGGCATAGGTAAACGGCTCCATGCGACCCTCACTGCTCCAGCCGTTAATCACCTCAACCACCCGTTCACCGCCCTCCTGCAAGCGCCCGACAAAGGCGTAATCGACCCCTAAAACTTCATATAGATAGCGACTCACCGCACCATAGAACGCCTCACCGCTAAGACCCGCCAGCGCCCCGGTCAACGCCTCCATCGCCTGCTCGATCTGCTTGCGCTCGGTAATGTTGTGGATATAGCCGTACCACACCACACTGCCATCTTGCTGCGCCTCTGGGGTGGCATGTCCCTCCACCCAACACCTTTCCCCCTGCGGTGAGACCACCCGATGTTGACTCTGCCACTGGCTGAGTTGCTGCGCCGACTGCTCGATAGAGGCGAGAAAATCGGGTAGATCATCGGGGTGAATCGCCCGAAAGACCGGTGTAGCCTCCTCCTGCACGGCATCTGCTGCAACCCCGTAGATGCGCATAATTCCAGGACTGGAATAGGGGACTGCGGTGCGACCGTCAGGCCAGCGGCGAAACTGAAACACCACCCCCGGCACCTGCTCGGCGATCCGCTGCAACCGTTCCAACAGCGCATCGGCCCGCTGCTGCGCCGCCGCCCGCCCGGCAATAAAGAACAGCAGCGCCGCCGTAGTTACCCCCACCAGCAGCAGCAACAGCAGATAGAAGCCGAGCAGTGACCGCCTCCGCTGCGCCTCCCCGACCAACAGCGCCTGCTTGTCATACGCCGCCCCGACCAACAGGGGATACTCCCCCAATCGACGTAACGCCGCGATCCGCTCCCGCCCATCAAAGGGGGAGTGAATATGCGCAATCTGCACTTCGCCAGCCGTCACCTTCCGCTCGGCTAGCGTTGGCAGCAGCATACCGGTATCGTTCGGCAGGTGCGGCAGACGAAACAGCACCTCACCCTCGGTCGTGGCAAGCAGAATCGCTAACGGCTCCGCTATCCCCCACTCTGAAAGAATCTTCTCTAACACATCCAGCGCCAAAATAAAGACTACGACCCCCTCCAGCTCCCCCTCCACACTGCGAATCGGGCGACTGAGCGAGAAAAAATAGCGCCCTGTATGGACGATCGACTCTAGCGGCGGGGAGAGCTGCAAGGTATCCTCGCGACTTTCCAGATGGGCGCGATAGTAGGCACGCCCGGTAACATCGGGAGCTACCCCCTCCCCACTCCAGACCCGAACCCGCCCCTCTCGATCAAGGATCAGTAGATCCATTAGCTCCGGGGTAGCCGCCTTGCGCTCCAGCAGCAGATGCCGCAACCGCACCTCATCTTCCCCCTCCGCCAACACTTGCTGTCGCAGCAGCAGCAATTCACGCGCATAATCGCTCAAGGCCCGCTGCAAAAAGGCACTATGAATCTCAACCAAAGCACGCACGTTCTGTTCCGCCAGCTCCACCGCCGCCGCCCGCTCACTGCGGAAAAAACCATAAAACAAAGAACTAATAAGCAGCAGGAGCAGCAGGCTGATGATGACAACGACCCTAGAGAGTGAGCGATAAAACATTAATATACACCATAAATACTTAGTGGGACATTAACTTATTAGTATAGTCGGAAGTTTCGGGCGATTCCACTAACTGCGCAGTTCTCGCTAACGCCCAGACATCGACCCGCTCCACCCCGGAACGCAGCAGCAGGGTAGCCAGCTCATTCACGGTGCTGCCGGTGGTCACCACATCATCGAGCAGCACTACATGGCGGTAGCGCGAGGGGGTGGTGACGGCAAAGGCCCCGCGAATGGCACTGCGCCGCGCCTTAGCGGTTAGCGAGGAGAGCGGGACGGTGTGATGGATGCGCTGGCAGACTTTTAGGTCAAGCGGAATTTGCAACTGCCGTGCCAGCGGACGGGCCAGCTCCAGCGCTTGGTTAAAACCGCGCTCGCGCAACCGGTGCGGATGCAGCGGCACCGGCATAATCACCTCCGGCCAGACCGAAAAAGCATCACCCGCTCCAATGAGGGGCAGCAGCTCTTCGGCAAGGAGACGACCCAGGAGCGGTGCCAATGCCAACTGCTGCTGAAACTTAAGGGTGATAATGAGTTCTCTGAGGGGGTAGGTGTAGAGAAACGGAGCGGTGACACGGTCAAACCCTGGCGGGTGGCGCTGGCAGACTCCGCAGCGCTGCTCTGCTTGGATCAAGAGGGGGAGCGGTATACCGCAAACCGAACAGCAGCGAGTATTGCGCGGTAGCTCCTCGCGACAGGCCGCGCAGAGATCCCATCCCGGTTCCCCATCGCCACGGCAGAGCACGCAAGTCGGCGGATAGAGCCGGTCGAGCAGGTGGTGCCAGAAGCGGTTAACCCAGTGTGACAACATCCAAACCCTCCCCTCTTTTCACGCTTTTAGCCTATTTCGCGGTTCCATTTTAAACCGTGAAGGCGCGAACAACACCCAAGCAGCGGCAACCGACCGCTGTTAACCTAACGGGTCAATACACGTTGACAACATCCCCCGGTTGGTTATCATGGGGGCAACAAAACGAATCTC
>SLIM01000169.1 GCA_007135625.1 Gammaproteobacteria bacterium | reverse complement strand
TTTCCGGCTTTATCGAGAGCAGTCGCTATCCGGTAGTGATGTCGATTCGTAAGGATTGGCCGCTGCTGCCCGGCATTCTCAACAAAGCGCTGCACCAGATCCCCACCGCCCAGCGTGAGCAGATCAGCCAGACCTGGCTTGGCAGTGGCATGGGTGCGGCGGCGGATCCTCTACCGTTGTCGGCAGCGGAGCGGGCCTACCTTGATGCCACGCTGTTTCGGCGTGCCACGGCTACAGGGTGGCGACCCTTCACTTTTCTGGATGCCACCGGGAAGGTAACGGGGATCAGTGAGGAGTACTGGGCCTTGCTTCGCGACAAGCTGGGGCTGCGCGAGCAGGTGCAGGCCGCAGTACCGTTCACGCAGGTACTTGAGGCCATGCAGCAGGGCGAGGTAGACCTCTTTCCCAGCACCACCCACACCAAAGATCGCGAAGCCTACGCCCTGTTTAGCGACAGCTACGAGCAGTTTCCCATTGCCATTGCGATGCGCCGAGGCAGCGGCTTCATTACCGATGCCGCCACCCTGCAAGGGCGAGTGGTGGCGGTGGGCGAGGAGTATAGCGCTTATCACTTGCTCAAGGAGCGCTATCCTGAGATCACCTTTCTGCCGGTAGCCGATACCCCCGCCGCGCTGGCGGCAGTCACGGCCGGTCGCGCCTTTGCGGCAGTCGATATTTTGCCGGTACTGCAACACTATATCGCCGAACACAAGAGCGATGATATCCACCTCGGCGGGGTCACCGATATACGCTTCACGTTGCAAATTATGCTGCACCAAGAGCATGCCCGCCTGCTGCCGCTGCTCAACCGGGCCATCGCCGCGCTGACCCCGGAAGAGCGCCTGGCCATTCATCAAAAATGGATGTGGCGCGACGTAGTTACGGAGTCGAAAATCGATTACACTCTGCTGTGGCAAGTAGCCATCGGGGCGGTGGTGGTGATTTTGGTGATTTTGTATTGGAATCACCAGTTGGCGCGTCAAATTGCGTACCGTAAGCGGGCTGAACAGCAGTTGCAGGAGGCCGGTGAGCGGTTGCGTTCGATTCTCGCCTCGCTAGATGATCTGGTGTTCGTACTCGACACCGAAGAGCGGATCATTGATGTCTACTACCGCGATCCGCAGCACTTGATGATGCCGCTAGCAGCGTTTCTCGGTAAGCCTTGTCGTGAGGTGTTGCCGGCGGAGATCTACGCGCCGCTGAAGCGGGCGATCCAGGCCGCAGACGAGAGCGGTGTAGCGACGTTCGAATATCACCTGCTCTTGGGAAAGGAGACGCATTGGTACTACGACAGTGTCTCGGCACGCTACGATGGTGCCGGGAATCGGGTCGGCACGACGGTGGTGGCGCGTGATATTACCGAACAGAAGCGGGCGGAGCAGGGTTTGCAGCGTCTACTGAATCATCAGGGGGCGGTGGTCAAGGCCTCTCTCTGCTTGTTGAAGGAAGGCTCCTATCAAGAGAAAATTACCGAGACGCTAGGCTATTTGCGTGCATCGAGTGACAGCGCCCGTGCCTATATTTCTGAAAACTTCATGGATGATAAGGGCCGACTCTCTGTCCGCCAAACCTATGAAGTTTGTGGGCCGGGGGTCTCTTCAGAAATCGATAATCCCGCTTTACAGAACTTGCCCTATGAGGAGAGTTTAGGACGTTGGGCTGACCTGCTGCGGCGCGGGGAGGCGATTCACGGCGTGGTTACGCACTTTCCGCCACAAGAGCGTGCCTTCCTGGAGTTGCACGGCAATCAAGCGATTCTACTTGTCCCGATTGAGGTGAATGGTGCGTGGTGGGGGCTGATTGGCTTTGATGAAACGCGCTATGCGCGGGAGTGGTTTGAGGATGAGATTACCCTGCTCAAGATGGCGGCTACGATGATGGGTCGCTATCTAACCCTGACCGAGTTGCAGAAGGAGCTGCAGAGCGCCAAGGAGGCGGCGGAGGCTGCTAATCAGGCGAAATCGGCCTTTCTAGCCAACATGAGCCATGAGATTCGCACGCCAATGAACGCCATTATCGGCCTCTCGCGACTGGCGCTGGAGCTGGAGCTGGGGGTGCGGCAGCGCGACTTGATCAGCAAGGTGCAGCGCTCGGGCGAGGCGCTGTTCGGCATTATTAATGACATCCTGGACCTCTCCAAGGTCGAGGCCAACCGGCTGGAGCTGGAGGTTGTCGACTTCAGCCTGCAACAACTGCTGGAGGAGTTTGATGATGTGGTCGGCTACGAAATACGCGAAAAGGGGTTGGCGATGATCGTAGACCTCGCCGTAGAGACCCCGCTACAGTTGCGCGGCGACCCCTTGCGCCTCCGTCAGATTTTGACCAATTTGGGGAACAATGCCGCAAAGTTTACCGAAAAAGGTGAGGTTCGGCTCTCTGTTTGGCCGATTGCGCAGCAGGGCAAGAGGATCCAGCTCGGTTTTGCCGTGCAGGATAGTGGCATTGGCATTCCGCTTGAAAAGCAGGCGCGGCTGTTTCAGTCTTTCACCCAGGCTGACAATTCGACCACCCGTCGCTATGGCGGCAGCGGTCTGGGGCTGGCGATCTGCAAGCGATTGGTCGAGCTGATGGGCGGGCAGATCGCGCTGGAGAGTCGCCCAGGGGTGGGTACCACCGTGCGGTTCGACATTTGGGTAGAGCGCGGCGCTGGTGTGCAACCCGATAAGGCGCAGTCCAGCAACTCAACCACGATTTTGCGTGGTGCAAAGATCCTGGTCGTGGAGGATAATGCGTTAAATCAGGAGGTGGCGCGGGGGCTGCTCGAACTGATCGGTATTCATGTGGAGTGCGTCGCGGACGGTGCGCAAGCCCTCGAAGCGGTGGCCCGGCGAGCGTATGATGCGGTGTTGATGGATCTGCAGATGCCGGTGATGGATGGCTACAGCGCTACCCGCATGATGCGCCAACAGGGGTTGCGCCTGCCGATTATCGCTTTGACCGCCAATGCCATGAACAGTGACCAGGCAAAAGCGCTGGCAGCGGGGATGGATGACTATGTGGCTAAACCGATTGATCCGCATCATCTTTTGGTTGTGCTGAGGCGTTGGATAAAACCGCAGGGGGGGCTGCGCTCCGATGCGGCGACCGCAGAAGGGCCAGCAGAGGGGCCAGAGAAAGGGCCAGAGGAAGGGCCAGCAGAGGAGCCAGCAGCGTGGCCTGCTAGCGGAGCGTCGGCACCGCTGAGTCCGCTTCTATCCGCTGGCCTGCCCGGCATCGACCCTGCACGCGGGCTCTATTCTGTGGCCGGCGACCAAGTACGCTATTTGCGTCTGCTGCGCCAGTTTGCTGATCAATACAGCCATTTTGTGGAAGAGGTGGGGGAGATGTTGTCGGCTAGGGCCTGGGAGCAAGCCAACCGCGCCGCCCATACCTTAAAAGGAGTCGCGGGTAGCCTGGGTATGAACGCCTTGGCCAAGCAGGCGATTCTGCTGGATGCTGGATGTAAGGAGCGGGATCTTTCCGGGGTCGAGCAGCGATTGCACGGCGGGGTGGCTGAGGCGTTGCGCGAGGTGCTACACGGGCTGGCGGCGTTGCGTCTTAGGTCGCTGGCAACGGAAGCGAGCGCGGAGGCGGCGGCGGAAGCGAGCGCGGAGGCGGCAACGGAAGCGAGCGCGGAGGCGGAAGCGAGCGCGGAGGCGGCGGCGGAGATTCCGCAAGAGGAGCTGGAGAGGCTCCATGGACTGCTGCTCCGGGGCGAATTCGATGCCGATATCCGCTTTGACGAACTTAAGCCCAGCCTGGGGCGGGCGCTACCTGCCGCTGAGTTCGAGCAACTGCGGCGGGCGATGGAGCAGTACGCGTTTGAGGATGCGGCACGGATTGTGGCGTATCTGCTGCCTGAAAAGCCGACGTGCGCTGTACAAAAGTGAGACGGTTTGACACCCGGGGAGCGGCCAAACAACTTGTAGGAGGTGCGATGAGTAGACCCGTGATTTTAGTTGTAGACGATGAACAGCTTATGATCAGTATGCTAGGTAGCTTGCTGCACAAAGAGTATCGCGTACTGGTGGCCACTCATGGCGAGCAGGCGTTGCGGCGTGCCGAGGAGGAGAGACCCGACCTCATTCTATTGGATATTATGATGCCCGGAATGGATGGCTACGCAGTCTGCCGTAGCCTCAAACAGAATGCGGATACACGTGATATTCCGGTGATTTTTCTCACTAGCAATAGTGACGAAAAGGAGGAGGCGTATGGCTTTGATGTGGGTGCGATAGATTACATCAATAAGCCGGTGCGCCCCGCTGCGATGTTGGCGCGGGTGCGTGTTCACTTGCAACTGAAAGCGATGACTGAGGAGATGCGGCGTAAGAATGCCGAGCTGGAGCAAGCGGCCCAACTGCGGGATGATGTCGAGCGGATCACTCGTCACGACCTGAAGAGTCCGCTGAATAACATCCTCTCGGTGCCGAGTTTTCTGCTGTCGCACTACACTTTTAGCGAAGAAGATTGTACGCTGCTGCGCAATGTCGAGCGGGCGGGGCATCGGATGCTGAATATGATTAACCGCTCGCTGGATCTCTACAAAATGGAGATCGGTACCTATCAGCCGATGTTGCAGCCTTTCGATCTGGTGCCGGTGCTTACTACTGCGGCGCATGGCTCCGCGACTAACCATCTTGCCGATAAAAAAAGCTGGCGGCTGCTGCATAATGGGGAACCGGCGGCTGAGGGGCTCCAGTTTTGGGTCAACGGTGAGGAGATGCTCTGTTATCCGATGTTTAACAACCTGCTCCAGAATGCCTTTGAGGCCTCTCCGCCGGGAGGCGTAGTTGAGATCGAACTGGATGATCGGAGTGAGGCCCATGCCGTGATTCGCATCACGAACCACGGTGAGGTGCCGGAGGCGATTCGGGATCGCTTCTTCGATAAATATGTCACCGCAGGCAAGCGGCACGGCACTGGCCTAGGTGCCTACTCTGCCCGGCTTTGCGCCGAAACCCAACAGGGCGCGATCTCGCTGGAGGCGCTCGATGGCCAGCGAACCCGGATTATTGTTACTTTGCAGCATTACCGAAAAATCAGCCCTGAAGAGCTGGAGGCGTTTTTTTTGGAGGAGGGATTGAAGGAGTAGCTCTTTTATAACTGAGTTTTCGCACCTTTTTATAACCGGGTTTCCGTACCTTGCCTTTATCACCCAATGATCCGAATAAATTATTATCTTTTTCTATGGGTCATGCTAAAAGGAAATACATCTTTTGAATCAATGTGCTGCACGGGGGTGTGGAATGTGGGTTATAAATCTCTATTTTTGGCGCGGATAGTGGGGGTAGGGGGGTTATGTTTTCTAACGGTTGGCTTGGAGTATCTGTGGCTTAAACAACGCAGCATAAGCGCTCCCGGTGCGGTTCGTACCTCACTGTACTCTCTGCAATTAGAGCAGTTCCGGTACCTCCTGTTGCAGCACTTTCTCGGCGATGGGACCGAAGAGCTGTCGTGTTATGCTGAAAAATGGGCTGAGTTTACCGGCAGTTGGCACTAGGTCTATGGCGGCTAGGCAGTACAAGTCCATTGTTGCGTTAGATAGGTGCTCCGCAAACAGCGTATCGAGTTCATCCCACCATGTGCGACGCTCTACCTGCAAAAAGGGACTGTTCAGATTGAGCAAGTCGATAGTGTATTGGGCGCGTTCCTGATCCTGCTGGCTCAAGCTCTCGGACGGCGTAATGCGGCCATCGGAGAGGTAGGAGAAAAAGCGAGCGCAGTCAGGTTGATGTGGAGAGACGAATCGCTGCATATCCACTGACCGCTGCTTGCCCTGCGCGTGGCCACCAAAGAGGTCACCAGACAGACCGGTCTCTTGCTGCTTATCTTTGAAAGCACGAATAGAATCACTAGCTAGGGCGCTGGCGGCCAAATTATTATAGTCAAAAGTGCGTTGAGGGGCTTGACCTTTATTCTCTATATGTTCAATGTGGTAGCCAAGGTCATACTTGTCTGCACGCAACTCACTGTAGCAGCAAAGTTGGTACTGCTCATCAAGTAGGCAATCCAGAATGTGCGGTTTATAGTTGAAGCTACTCCAGCGACGGGTGGCTTGTTCCTTGTTTTGTGGCGGTGTTTGATTTGCCTGGTTTAGGTGGTAGCTACCATTGCCATGCTTGCTAATAGGTCTCATCCCTTGAGTACCTGCTGGCGCTTCATACTACGTTGTAGCCGTTGCAGTTGTGGGTGCTGCTCGCCCAGCGAAGTGTTCAGACGTTGCCGCAATGCTGTCGCCTCGGGCTGGTCATATAGCCCTTGATCGACCAGTTCGGTTAAGCGCTGCAGATCGGGCCTCTCAGCGACCGGCGGCTGCGGGTCTACTGCCATGACACTGTGCAGCACATCGCCGCTTGGCTCGCCATAGGTTCTCGCTATGGGCGGCTCGGCGCTGGTGTAGCCACCGACTTGACTCTGTACAACACGGATATTTTCGCGGCGAATCGTGCTGAGTACCTGCGGGCTGTGGGTGGTGACAATCAATTGGACTCTGGGAAATGCTTCACGTAGGGATTGAATAACCCGTTGTTGCCACTTCGGATGCAGGTGCATATCGACCTCATCAATTAAAACGATGCCGTCAGTCTGTTGTTGCGCAGCCGCCCCCATCTGTGGGTTGAGCTTGGTACAGCGCCAAGCCATATCGGCCACCAGTGAAACCATGGCGCGTACACCATCGCTAAGCATGGAAACCGGCAACACACCCAGCTCCTCATGGATCATCGCCAGCTCTTCATGCTGAATGCTATAGTGGAAGTGACTCCAACCCTCATCGTGGAGAACTTGATCCAAGCTATTCTGAATCCCTTCGATCTGATCAGCGAGGGTATAACCTTCGTAGGTATCCATGTTTTTTTGCTGAAGAACGGCAAGGGTAGCCTTGCTCATCCACTGTTGAACTTGGGTAAAGCTGGAGGCCGAGCTGAAACAGTCTTCATAGCCCATGGTACGGCTTGTACTGAGTACAGCTTTACGGCCCATATTTTTATGAACATTCCACAAGCGGCCCGATCCGTAGTAGGCCAATAGCGGCAAAGCAACCGGCTCAAGATTACGCACACGTTCCATTAGTGATTTGCCAAGAGTCGTCAGCCCAGCGGCATCTTTCACGGTGGTGCGGCCTTTAGCGCTTAATTCACGAATAATCGGCGTTTGCAGAGCGGTCACACGCGCCTCCAGGCGCACTGGAAAGAGCTGCTCGCTATCCGATTGCCCTTGCAGCCGCTGATAACGAGCATCTTTGTGCTCTATGGACTTGGACTTACCCAGGTCGAAAGCGCCAACAAAAGTACCCAGGGCAATGGTCGCGGCATCCAGTACCGTGGTTTTTCCGTCTCCATTGCGGGCGGCCAGTACCGTTAGCTCCGGGTGAAAACTGACGTGTAGCCGCTTGAATCGCCGGAAGTTGATGAGTTGTAAAGTTTCCAGTTTCATCCGGTTTGGCTCCTGCGGTGCAGCTTTCGACGGCAAGGTAGGGTGCCTAGAATCTAGAATCTAGAACCTCTAAACCACCCGCTCATTCCCCCCATCGACCGGAATTTGCGCCGCAGTGGTCTTGGCAAAGAGCGGGCTACAGAGAGCAGCGGCGAGTTCAGCGACATCATGGCTGGAGATCTCCACCCCCAGCAAGTTATTGCTTTTATACTGAGCAACGGTAAGACCGTAGTGCTGGGCGCGGGCCTGGAGAATCTCTTCCGTCCAGATACCGGTATCAAAAACAGCGTTGGGATGGAGCGCATTAAGGCGAATCCCATCCTTGCCCCACTCTATAGCGAGGACACGCATCAGTTGGGTAAGCGCCGCCTTAGAGGCGGAGTAGGCCGCAGCACCGGGACCGGGGGCGGGAACATTTTTGGAACCCATAATCACCACCCGCCCGCGATTGGGGGCGCACTTCAAAAGCGGGTAGCTCTCACGCAGCAGAGCGAGGTTAGCATCCAGGTTAATCGCCATCACCCGCCGCCACTCCTCATCGCTCAATTTCGCGACCGGAGTGCTAGCGGCGAAGATACCGGCGTTTAGCAACAGCATATCGATCCCCCCAAAGCGCCGCACACCGCACTCGAGCGCCTGGGTCACCGCCTCGCTACTGTGCAGATCACAGGGGATACCGAGATAGTTGGCGCTGCTCTGGAGTTGGGTGATCTCGGGGTTGAGGTCGAGGGCGACAACAGCGGCCCCGCGAGCAAGGAAAGAGGCGACGCAGGCCTTGCCAATCCCCGAAGCGGCACCGGTGATAAGCACAACCTCACCCTGAAAAATCGGCGGGGTTCCCCCTTTTTTCAGCTTGGCTTGCTCCAGATCCCAGTATTCAACTTCGAACAATTCACGAGCAGGAAGGGGTTTCCAGCCGCCGAGGCGCTCGGCCCGCTGAATGGCGACGATGGTGTGCTGGTAGATGTCGTGAACGATAGCGGCATCGCTGACGCTGGCCCCGGCGCAGCAGAGCCCGAGGTCGTGGTCGAGAATCACCCTCGGGGCGGGATCCAGCATCGTTTTGTGTTCGCTGCTGGAGGGTTCGTGGGCGATAAAGTAGTCGCGGTAGCCCTTTTCGTAGTGGTCGAGGTCGCGCCCGATCATCGGTATTGCTTTGGTGCGAATCACATGGTCGGGGGTGATCGGGCCGCGCTGGGCGACCTTCTGCACGTCGTAGCGGCGGGCGAACTCCAGGCCGCGAGCGCTGCCGGTGACATGCAGAATCATTGGCTTGCCCGCTTTGCGGGAGAGCTGCTGGCGCAGTTGGACGATCTCTTGGCGCTGCGGCACGGGTTCCCCGGTAAAAGGGGTTTCGGATAGCTCCCAGGCCCCTTCGGCGGCGAGGTAGCGCTCCGCCATATCGACCAGCTTGATCATCCGCTCATAGGACTCGCGGGCGTTGTCGCCAAAGGAGAAGATGCCGTGGTTAAGCAGAACCATGCCGATGGTGTCGGCGTTGGCCTGCTCCTGAAACAGCCGGGCAACCTCGCGCGCGAGGGCGAAGCCAGGCATTATATACGGGATAATCACCACCTTGTCGCCATACAGTTCGCGGATGCGTTTGGGACCATCGGCGGTATTGCTCATCGTGACCACCGCATCGGCGTGGGTGTGATCGACGTAGCGATGCGGGAGCAGGGCGTGGAGGATGGTCTCGACCGAGGGGGTGGGGGCGCTGGCGCGGGTGACGCGGGTCTTTAGCTCGTTGACCATCTGCGGGTCGGAGAGGCTCTCCAAGTGCGCCAGTTGCAGCATCGGGGCGAGGCGTACCGGGGCGAAGCCGGGGGCCTCAATGGTGGCGAGATCCCAGCCACTCCCTTTGATATAGAGGATCTCCTCCTCTTCGCCCATCAGGTTGACCTCGCGTACCTTGACCGAGGTGTTGCCGCCTCCGTGCAGCACCAGCGAGGGGTCGCGCCCGAGTAGGCGGGAGCTGTAGACTCGCAGTTCGAGGTGGCTCTTGCAGTTAGAAGCGACCCTTTCATCCCATAAACTTTGCATAACTTCAGCCTTCCTGTGATTCAATGGGGAGATTAGCGGGCGCGGAGAATGCGCTGTTTGTCACGCTGCCAGTCGCGATCCTTTTCTGTTGCCCGCTTGTCGTGAAGCTTTTTACCGCGTGCCAGTGCGACCTCGACCTTCACCCGACCTTTGCTCCAGTAGAGCGCGGTAGCGACTAGGGTGTACCCCTTGCGCTCGACCGAGCCGATGAGTTTGTCGATCTCATCCCGATGCATCAGCAGCTTGCGCGAGCGGGTCGGGTCGGTGGTGACATGGGTGGCGGCAGAGGGGAGGGCGGTGAGGTGGGCGCCGAAGAGAAACAGTTCGTTGCCTTGCAGCAGGACGTAGCTCTCCCCGATCTGTACCCGCCCGGCACGCAGGCTCTTGACCTCCCAGCCCGTGAGTGAGATGCCCGCCTCCATGCGCTGCTCGATAAAGTAGTCGTGCTTCGCCTTTTTGTTCAGGGCGATGGTGCTACCACCGCCCCCCTTTTTGGCCTTTTTTGACATGAATGCAATGGTGCCCTTATTGGTGGTTAATCCAGGGGTGTCGTTTTACCGCCCGAGGTGGTGCTCGATTAGCGGATAGAAACGCTTGAAGTCGCGCCGCTGGTGGCCCGACTCGGTCACCGCTCGCACCTCAACTCCCCCTGCGGTAGGGGTGAAGTGAATATCGATATCCTCGCGTGGCTCGAATAGGGTACCAAGGGGGACTGCGTAGATATGGCGCTCCTCCTCTTTGGCGTAGATCAACTCCCAGCCGAGTTCCCGGGCGGCGCGAATGGTCGCGTTAAAGACTGCGCTCATGGAGCTGGGGTAGAAGCCGCTGCTGCCATCCATTTGGGCCGCCGGGGCGCTGGTCGGGTGGCTGCTCTGCTCCTCATCGCTGCCGGAGAGGCCCTCTTTCAGGTTGCTCCACCACTGCTGTCCGCTGGCACATCCGGTCAGGAGGGTGCAGAGTAGTGCAGTTGAGATCCAGTATCTCAGCTTCATTGGGGTATTCCTCAGGTTAGGGTATCGTTTGGCGTGGCATTTTACCATGCAGTATAAAAAGGTAAATGACTGGAGTATCGCAATCCAGCCGTCCGGCCTTGGAGGTTAGCAGTTTTAGTGGCTTGCCCGCAATAGGGGGAGAGACCTTTAGTAGGTAGATGCTGGATCTGCTCCTTCTAAATTGCTCGGGTTTCGGCTACTATAAAGGAAGCGAGAGAGCAGTACAATCGATTCAAAACTATAGGATATAGCGGGTAAATGGGCCAAGAGATAACCATAGATAACGAGCATGACCAGGTGGTTGATCAGCAGTATCAGCGGGCAATTAGCTCGTTTGAGGCGATTATGCTGAGTCAGATTGAGTTGAAGCGGCAGCTTTCTGATCGGCTGAATGGGGCGATTCGCACCGGACTGGTGATTCTTGCGATTATTGCCTTTTCTATTTTGGTGTTGTTGCTCACCCTCTCGGCGCAGCTAAACCGGATTTCTGGTGTTGTGGAGGATATGAATGTCCACTTTCATTCGGTTTCCAACCAGATGGAGCTGATTGATACCTACATGGCCAATATGGAGCGGCGGGTGGCGATGATGGAGGAGATTGAGGAGCAGATGGCCGTGATGACGGATGAAATGCGCTTGATTCTCGGTGATCTGCAACCGATGGGTGGCAATATCAGCGGGATTCGCTCCAACGTGGCGCTGGTGCGGGATAACATCGGCCAGATCTCGGTGACCATCGACCAATTGAACGGCCATGTCCAGACGATGGGGCAGGATATGCACCGCATGGGGCAGCCCGCCCGTTCGATGAATAAGATGATGCCGTTTTTTCCATGGTAAAAAGAGGGTGCTGTAGTGATGTCAGACGACGGTAAGCGAGCCTTTATCGAAATGGTGGGGCGGCTGGGGCGTGAGACCCAGTTGCACTTGGATGAGCGTTACCTGCACTTTCAAATTACCAATGTGGTGCTGTTGGTGGTCTCCCTGCTGCTGGCCATTCTGGCAATTTTTAACATGTATTATATTCATATTTTATACAAGGATATGAGCGGGATCGTAGAGAGCATGGACTCGATGCACTACCGGTTACGTGCAGTTAACGACAGTATGCTCTCGATCACCGACACCGTCGGAGAGATTGATCGCAATATGGAGCATATGGATCGCATCACCCAGCATACCCTGCAACTCTCGGCAACAATGCCGGAGATCCGCCAGTCGATGCACCAGATCGGGGAGCAGGTCGGGCTGATCGATCTGGATATGGTGCTAATGAGCAGCAGCATGACCAACGTCGAGCTGCGCTTTGTGCAGATGACCGGCGGGGTGGGGGTGATGCGAGAGAATGTCTATCATCTCTCTCGACCTATGGGTTTTATGAACCCAATGATGCCTTGATGAGAAGGTTTTGCGTGAATCTTGCCATAAAAACAAGTGTTGTAGATTTGCAACTAATGTCTACGTAGCTAGCGATGTAACTTGGCTCAATAATTGGTGATTTTTATGGTTGAAAGGGGGTGAGCGGGGGGGAAAAAGCGAAAAATCGCTTCCCCATCTCCTCTGTCGTGCAAAAATGATACACTTTTTTGCGATTTAGGCTATCCTTCTGGCTAGAACCCGTTATACTATCCAGACCAGACTCTATCCAACAACACTGGAGGAATACCACAATGTTACAGAAAAAAAAGTGTCCCACTCCTCGGCAGATAATTGCTGCCATGGGCCTTACCATCGGCCTGGTCTTAGCCCCACAGGCCTTCGCCAGTAGTCAAATGGGTTATGTCACCACCACTGGCGGCGGCCAAGCCTGGATGGTCTCCGGCGAGTGTCTCCGTGGGCTACACAGCGATCCACAAAAAATGGAGCAGTGTGGTGATGTAATCGCCCAAGCTGCACCGCCTCCACCGCCTCCGGCCCCAGAGCCGCGTCCGACCCGGCAGTTGGCCCCCTCGGCAGCGGCACCGGCACCGGCACCGGTCACCTGTGATGCGACCGTACACTTTGACTTTGACCGCTCGGTGTTAAAGGCAGAGATGCGGCGTATCCTGGATGCTCTCGCCAATGATGCCCAAGGGGTATCGGTTCGTGTTGTCGGCCATACCGACAGTGTCGGCACCGAGGCCTATAACATGGGTCTTTCCAACCGCCGTGCCAAGGCCGTTGCCGACTACCTTGCTACCAAGGGCGTAACTGCCTCCGAGGTGATCGGTAGAGGGGAGTCGAGCCCCGTCGCCTCCAATGCGACCCGTGAAGGACGCGCCCAGAACCGTCGTGCTGAGGTCTCCTGCCGGTAACGGCTAGAGCCAGGCCGAAAGGCCTTGATTAAAAACCCCGTTTGAAGCGATTCACTCGGGGTTTTTTCTGTGCGCCGTGCCGCCTCCTGGCTTGGATTGGTCGGCTATCTGCTGGTTGAAGGGGTGTTGTAGCGGGACGGAGCGATCATCGTAGCCCCCACCGCTCACTTGGTCTTCATAATCCACACCCCATCCCAATCAACCGGCTTATCGGCCTTAAGCTGCTGGCAGCGCTCGATATAGGTGCTGGAGGCCTTGTCGCCGGGGTGGATGCGCAGCGCTTCGCGAAAGCTCTTGATCGCCGGATCCCAGCGCCCCTGCTGGTAGAGGGAGATGCCGTCGTTAAAGTGGCCGACGACCTCAATCATATTGGGAAAGCTATCTTCGGTGTGAAAATCGAGAATCTCATAAACCCCGACCGGTGCGGTTTTGCCCTTCACCACCACCCGGTCGATTTCGCGCATGCGGTAGGTGCCGCGCAGTTGGCGCACCGTGAGTTCGCTGGCGAGGATGTGGGCGCCATACTGCTTGCAGGCGCTCTCTAAGCGGGCGGAGAGGTTGACCCCATCGCCGATAACGGTGTAGTTCATCCGCTTGGGGGAGCCGATGTTCCCCGAGACTACGCTATCGGTGTTGAGACCGATGCCGTGGTCAATCGGGGCCTTCCCCTCGGCGACACGTTTGGCGTTAAAGATCTTTAGCTCGGTCATCATCCCAATCGCGGTGCGCATCGCCCGGTCGGGGTCGTCGTCGTGGGGAATCGGTACCCCGAAAATCGCCATAATTGCATCGCCGATGAACTTGTCGAGCATTCCCCCTTCGTTGGTGATGCACTCCACCATCACGGTAAAGTATTCGTTAAGCAGGCTGACCGTTCCTTGGGCACCGAGCTCTTCGGTGAGGGTGGTGAAGCTGCGAATGTCGGAGAAGAGGACGGTGGAGACGCTGTTCATACCCCCGAGGGTGTCCGATTCGAGGAGCTGCTCGGCGATATTGGGATCCATGTAGCGGGCCATGGTCGATTTCATCCGCTTTTCGCCGGAGATATCTTCGAGCATCAGCATGGTGCCGAGCTTCTGCTCCTTCATATCGACCAGCGGCAGGGCGGTGAGGTTGACTGAGAGCAGCTTGCTATCCCGCCGCCGAATCTCCGCATCCATAAAGATCTCTTCGTTGCCGGTGTCCCACACCGAGAGCAGTTTGTCGTGAACCCAGGCGTTCTCTTCGGTGAAGAACTCGCCGGTTCGTTTGCCGAGAATCTCACCCTCTTCGACCCCCATCATACGGGTACCGGCGGCGTTGCAGGTGACAATCACCCCCTCCTGGTCAGTGGTGAGTACCGCGTTGGACATCGACTCCAGAACGCTCTCGTTGTAGTTCTTCATGTTGTGAACGTCATTAAAGAGTTTGGCGTTCTCAATCCCAATGGAGATTTGCGAGGTGAAGGCGCTCAGGCGAGCCTCATCTTTGGTGGTAAAGGCCCCGCCGCGCTTGTTGAGTACCTGGGTGACACCGATAATTTTGCCCGCTTTGTTAATCACCGGCATACAGAGGATGGAGCGGGTGAAGAAGCCGGTTTGTTTGTCAAATGAGGGGTTGAAGCGGAGGTCGGCGTAGGCATAAGGGATGTTGATCGCCTCGCCCGACTGAAAGACGTGGCCAGCAATGCCGACGTGGTTGGGGATGCGCAGTTGGGTCTTGCCGATCCCCTCACCAAACTCGGTGTAGAGTTCGTTGCTCTTCTCATCGTTAATAAAGAGGGTGGAGCGCTCGGCATCGAGCATGTTGGTAATTGCCGAAATGATTTTATTCAGCAGCGGGCCGAGGTTAATCTCGGAGGAGACGCTGGAGACCACTTGCAGAAACTCCGCCTCTTGGCGGCGGGAGGCCTCGATCTGCTCCAGTACCACGTGGGGTTGCAGGCCGATGGTCGCTTGGCTGCTGATATGCTCCAGAAAGGCGAGGTCGCTTTCGTCAAAATGGCCGTCGATGCGGTTGAGTACCTGGGCGACACCGATCACCTCGTCGTGCAGGTCGCGCAGCGGGGTGCTGATGATTTCGCGGGTCTGAAAGCCGGTGCGCACGTCAAACTCGTCGGAGAAGCGCTCGTCGGCGTAGGCATCGGGAATCAGCAGGCTCTGCCGGTTGGTGAAGCACCAGCCGGCGACACCGTGGGTGTTGAGGATGCGAATGCGCCGCCGTAGCTCCCCTTGGGCGACTCGCGAGTAGAGTTCGCCGGTGCGCGGGTCGTTGAGGAAGACGGTGCTGCGCTCGGCGCGGAGCTGGGTGCTGAGAATCTCGATAAAGCGCTCTAGGGCTTGGTCGAGGGATTCGGCGGTGGCGAGGTCGTTGGTGATCTGTAGCAGGGTGCGCTCTAGCCGGACACCGCTTGGGATGACTCGGCTGCGTCCCTTGCTATTTCCACTTTTTGTTTTGCTTGCCATGGTTTTCTCACTCAATGATCGCGTGGGGCAGAAAGCGGGAGCTGTCGCGGGTGATCGGGTCGCGATCTTCGCGAATGCCGATACCGGCGGCGTAGTCGCCTACCACCCAACTGCCGATGACGGTGTGGTTGCCGTCGAAGACCGGTAGCGGTTGGTAGGCTTGGCGAATCCACGGCCCTTCGGGGTAGGGGCCATCCGCTTGGTAACGCTCACCAGCGGCAGTAACCAGCTCGATATTGGCCCCTTCCCGTGAGAAGAGGGGCTTGCGTACCCAGCCGGGGGGGAGCGGTTCGTCGGGGCGCTCGTCGAAGTGGGCGGGCAGCAGGTTGGGGTGGCCGGGGTGGCGTTCCCACAGCAGCGGTAGGATTCCCTTGTTGGAGAGCAGGAGCTTCCAAAGCGGCTCCAACCATAGCGTCTGGCTGCTCTGCACCAGCACGCCATACGCCTCTTCGACCATAAACTCCCAAGGATAGAGCTTGAAGAGTCCGTGGACGGCTCGCCCCTGCTCATCGACTAACTGGCCGTCGTTGGCTCCGAGGGCCTCCATCGTGATGTAGCGGGCATCGACTCCGGCTTGTATGGCAATATCCATGAGGTATTGGACGGTGCCGCGATCCTCGTCGCTGGCGGCGACGCTGCTAAAATAGAAGGGTTGCGGTAGTGGCAGTTGGGCGAAGGCCTGCTCCAGCTTCTCTTGCAGCGAGTTGAACTGGTCGGCCTGTTTCGGCAGGCCGTCGCTATACTGTTGATCTTCCAGCCAAATCCACTGAAAGAAACCGCTTTCGTAGAGTGAGGTGGGGGTGTCGTAGTTCAGTTCCAGCAGCTTGGCCGGGCCGTGGCCGTTGTAGCAGAGATCCATGCGGCCATAGAGGTGGGGGTCGCCGCGCTGCCAGCTCTGCGCCAGCGCGTGGCGAAAATCGGGGGGGATGGCGAGGCGGTCGAGGGCCTGTTCGTCGCCGATCAGCTCGCTCACCAGGTCGAGGGCCATCTGGTGTAGCTCTTCGGTGGGGGCCTCCAGATCCTCTTCGATCTGTTGCAGGGTGAAGCTGTACCAGGCGCTTTCGTCCCAGTAGGTCTCGCCGTTCAGGGTGTGAAAGCAAAAACCGACCCGCTCGGCGAAGCGCTGCCAGCCGGGACGCGGGGTGATCAGGTGGCGCTGCATTGCCGTTACCCCCCGAAAGAGCTGCGGCTCGACATCCGCTGTGCCGCCTGCTGGCCGAAGCCGCCTTGGCGGATCAGGGGGGCGGCGCGGGGCTGCACCGCTGAGGGGCGAACCTGCACCGCGCCGGGCCGGTTGGCAACCGGGGTGTTGGTGGCGGTGCGGAAGGTCTGGCGGTCGTCGCGTGATTTGTAGAGCGGCTGCACCGGCACCCGCGCCGCGCCACTGCCACCGGCAGGGGCCGCTCCGCCAGCAGCAGCGGGGGTCGAGGATTGTAGCCCCGCCTGTCCTCCCGATTGGCCGCCGCCCATGCGCCCCATCAGTTGCCCGGCAAGAAAGCCCATCATCATCGGCATAAAAAAGCTGCCGGCCTGGTGCCGTTCGGGGGTCGCTTCGCACGCCTCGGCGCCGAAGTCGGCCTCGCATTCGGCTTGGTTGATATAGCGCGGGGCGAGTTGGGTGTGCTGAAAACGGGCCTCGTCGAAGGCATCGGCGCAGGCCTCTAGATCGGCCCCGAAGTTGTGGCATTCGGCGACATCGTGAAAGGCGAGCGCCTCGACCGGTCGCTCGCTGCACCCTTGTAGCGCCCCTCCGGCGAGGGGGGCCATTAACACGAGGGCGACATAGTTGCTGCGTTTTTTGGGTAGTTGGCTCATCGCTTACGACTCCTTGGCTGGGGCGATTGGGATCAGTAGCTCATCGCGGCGGCGTTGAGCAGGCCGACCGCAATGGCGAGGGCAGCGGCGAAAATGCCAGCGGCGATCTCGCCCTGGGTGATGCGCTCGGAAAGTCCCTTCATCCATTGCAAGATCCAAAAGAGTGAGAGCTGCACCAGCAGCGCCACCAGCCCCCAAAGTGCCATGTCGGGCAGCGAGACCGCTCCCTTCACCGCACTCGCCAACGGCAGCGCAAAACCAACCATCGCACCGCCAAAGGCGACCGCAGCGGCGGCGTTATTGGCGCGAATCAGCTCCATCTCGTCATGAGGGGTGATCCAACTGTAGATCCGGGCAAAGAGCGCCAGCAGCAGCGCCGCTAGTCCAAAGTAAGCGGCAAACGCAGGCAGACCGGAGAGGGAAAACATCAGGGCTTCAAGCATCGTTATCCTCGCAAGGGTTCGACAGTAACAAAAAGAGTAGGTGGTAGTATAGCATGGAGGTTCGAGATGCGAGGTTCGAGGTGCGAGGTGCGAGATGCGAGATGCGAGATGCGAGATGCGAGATGCGAGGTTCGAGGTTCGAGGTTCTAGGTTCGAACCTAGCGCCTCGTACCTCGCACCTCGAACCTCCAGCGCCTAGCGCCTCGTACCTCGCACCTCGAATCTCCAGCGCCTAGCGCCTCGTACCTCGCACCTCG
>SLIM01000189.1 GCA_007135625.1 Gammaproteobacteria bacterium | reverse complement strand
CTGAAGTCCGGCATGAGATTGCGCTATGGCGTGATTATGCTACAGTGGTTATTGAAGCCTCCGACAGTGTGATTGCGCAGGCGCAAGAAATGATGCGACAGGGCATTCATCTGAAAGATGCGTTGCATGTCGCGTGTGCCGTATCCGCTCAAGCCGATTGTTTTGTGACAACTGACAGAAAGTTGTTAAACAAACTTGCTACGATAGACCGTTTGAAAGCGATGAATCCTATTGTGTTTATAGAAGAGTATGAGTTATGAAAACAGACAGCGTGATTATGAGTGAAGCCATGCAGGCATTACATACGGCTTTGACACCTGTTGAAGTTGAAAAGTTTGTTGTCATGCTGAATCGTAACAAATTTGATTACACCCGTTGGCGCGAGAATCTTTGGCAAAACGAAACACTGGAATCGCTGTCCGATAAGGCGCAAGCGTATTATCAGTCTCGCGCAAGCGATATAAACCGCAGTGAACGCAGATAAACGTTGATGTTTTTATCTGCGTGCATCTGCGGTTAGAATTACAGTAAAAGAGAAGTGAATGTAGATTGGGCTGAGGTACGAAGCCCAACAGGGAATGCGGCATTGTGCCGTATGTTTTGGGTATTTTGGTATCGTTAACTCGTGAGTACCGAGTTCTCACTTGGATTGGCAACCAAATACCCCATCGTCAAGGCGTAAATAAATGGAGATCTGCCATGGCAAGCTGACTCAAGCCAAAACGGCATGATGGTTTCCCCCTCGATACTACCGCTAGACATCCGCCCCTCTAGCGTGGTACACCATTCTGGAACAATCATCTTTGCGGAGGGGGGCTAACCATGCACCTGTGGTACGATTGGTGGAAGGTCATTTCTTTGCTCCGTTCAGCTTTTTCCAGGCAGCGGAGCTTTCTGTGGTTTGTCGTCTGTACGGCAGGCATTACGATTCGCTCGGACAAGCTGGGCGTAACCAGCATCATCCGGTCTCTCGGTCTGGATGGCCGCTATTACGACAATCTGCTGGATAGCTTTCACAGCGCGGCAATTTCACTGAACCAGCTTTCTGCCTGCTGGACTCGCGTTGTCCTGAAAGTGTTTCCCGACTTCATTCGAGTCAATGGCCGACTTGTCTTGGTGGGCGATGGCATCAAAGTGGCCAAGGAGGGCAGAAAGATGCCAGGGGTCAAACTGCTGCACCAGGAATCGGAGTCGAACACCAAGGCGGAGTACATCATGGGACACTCCTTTCAGGCGGTCGCCATCCTCGTACAGGCCGCCAATAGCATCTTTGCAGTCCCGCTTGCCGCCAGGATCCATGAGGGCGTGGTAGAGACCAATCGGGATAAGCGCACACTGATGGACAAAATGCTGATTTTACTCGACATTATTGGTATTGCGCAATCCTACTACTTCGTAGGTGACCGGTATTACCGCTGCCGGAAAATTGTAACCGGGCTGCTGGCACAAGGCAATCACTTGGTGACGGCTGTAAAGTCGAATGCCGTCGCCTGGACACCCTACGTCCCAAAGGAAGGGAAGAAAGGCCGCGGACGTCCGCCGACTTATGGCGATAAAATCCTGCTCAGATCTCTACTGAAAGAGGGCCTAATGACGGAGGAGGCACCGAGTCCGGTGTATGGCGAAAAGGATGTCATGATCCGCTATGCCGTGCATGACCTGCTGTGGCGCCCCCTCGCGCTACGGGTGCGGTTCGTCATGGTGATTCACCCCACCCGGGGGAGTTTCATCCTCCTGTCAACAGACACCTCGCTACCCGCGATTGAGATCATTCGCCTGTATGGGTTGCGATTCAAGATCGAGTTTACCTTCAAGCAGGCAGTGCATGTCTTTGGCACGTTCTACTATCACTTTTGGATGAAAACGATGAAGCCATTGAAACGACGTAATGGCAACCAATACCTACACCGGGAGAGCGCTGAATACCGCAAGGCCGTAAAGCGCAAGCTCCACGCCTACCATGTTTTCGTGCAGGCGGCGCTCATCGCACAAGGATTAACGCAATATCTGGCAGCTTGCCAACCGGAGCGGGTCTGGAATTCATTTGGCTCTTGGCTGCGGACGATCCGCCCCGGTCTGGCACCTTCCGAACTGGTGGTGTCAACGGCCTTGCGCCAATGCCTGCCAGAATTTCTCCTGGATAAGACTCAAGAGCCTATTCTGGCGAAATTCATTCTCGAAAGGCAGGATCCTGACCGCTCAGAGGTGTTCAGGCAGACGGCTTAGGGGACGTGAGTCCCCGAACGGGGTAGTTTTGGCGTGCGGACGGGTGGTTTGGACGTTGTTCCAGTACCACCGATGCCCATCTATGCCTCAATGTGTGGCCGAACCGTCATTTTGTGCGTCTATCACTGAAGATGTTGAAGATGTACGGTGCTGAATCCCGAAAATAGTTGCACTGGCTTCATAATTGAAGCTGTGTATTAATTTTGCATGGTTGTATGGTCTAGCACAGACCGAACTCGGTACTCACGAGGTGAATTGATAATGTTCGCTAATAGATCACAATTTGAAGCCCGCTTTTTCCAAGTTATACGACAGTATATGAGTTTAGAAGATGTTCTACGAATTGAAGAAGGCCTTGCGTCTGCAGTGTTGCTGGATCGGCATTGTTCATCCGATACGTTGCTCCGCCCTGTTGCTCAAGAGAGATTTCCAGAAGCTAAACTGCTTGGAACGCTCCAACGATTTGATGAGGCGCATCGCAAGCTTGTAGATGGGGAGGAGCCGACTTCAGATATTGGAAATTACAAATGGTGTATTGAAGAATTTATCGGTATTGATGGGTTGCGTGACAAAAGCCTGTGGACGAAACTTTACTTCGTCTCCCTGCATACGTACTGTGACTGGAGCGAGCCTTCTGTCGCGAACGGTGATTTATTATGGTTGATGGTTGAGGCGGAAACAGTGATGGGAGGTACAATCTGTGCTGATTTCTTTATCGAGTTCATCGAGTGGCTTGGTAAGGATATTCCAAGAAGTCCCGATTACAATGACTACCTCTTGATGCTGGCTTGGCTGCTACTGTGTCGATTGCGTGATGTAACAACAAAAATGCAGTTTGATTCTGTAAAAGCCAGGCTGATAGCAAGCTCTCACACAGTTGCAGATCTCGTGGAGATTGGTGGAGGTGGGCGTGATGCAGACGCATGGTTTACTCTTCATCAACAAATTCCCTTGCGTTATGCTGAGGCTAATGAGGAATTCAAAAAGATAATATTCGGTCCAAAATATAGTCATCGCGGGCGAGGACTTTAATCGCGATAAAGGAGAGCAGCCCGCTGCCGTAGGCGATCAGACTGACGGTGTCTGTCAAGATAGTTGTCGCCTCTTTTTCAATCACTCAAACTCTTCCTTGTTGTTTATTTCCGCGCTCTCTTGAACCACATTTTCCCTCTCTGGATTCAGGGCAACCTCCCGGATCGGACTCCAGTTTCGGGTCTCCCCCGACCAGCGTTGCGGGTGCGCCTCGCGGGACTGCTGGTAGAGGGCGTGTCGCGCCGCCAGGATCGCCTCATCCTCCCCTGCGTGGCGCTGGCTCGGGGTGACGTAGCGGATGCCGCTGTGGCGATGCTCTTCGTTGTACCAGCGGACAAAGGCGTAGGCCCACTGAAGCGCCGCCTCCGGGCTATCGAAGCCCCTGGCCGGGAACTCGGGGCGGTACTTGGCGGTGCGGAAGGCCGCCTCGGCATAGGCGTTGTCGTCCGACACCCGGGGTCGGGAGTAGGAGGGTTCGATCTGCAACCACTGCAACATCGCCAGCACGCTGGTGGCCTTCAGGGTCGCGCCGTTGTCGCCGTGCAGCACCAGACGGCGCTGCTGTCTCTCCGGTACCCCCTCGGCCAAGGTGGTGCGACGTAGCAGCTCGGCGGCGTGGTCGGCTTGGTCCTCCTCGTGTACGCTCCAGCCCACGATCTTACGACTGTAGAGATCGAGGATCAGGTAGAGGAAGTCGTAGCACCCCTTGACGGTTCGCGGCAGGTAGGTGATGTCCCAGCACCAGACCTGATTGGGCGCGGTGGCGATGTGCGTCGTTGGCGGGCGCTGCGAGCGTGGGGCCTTGGCGCGGCCACGTGGCTTGAGCTGCCCGACGTCACGCAGCACCCGGTAGAAGGTCGCCTCGCTGCCAAGGTAGATCCCCTCGTCGGCCAGCATCGGGACGATGCGTGTCGGGGGTAGCTCGGCAAAGCGTGGTTCGTTGACCACCGCCAGGATGCGCTCACGCTCCTCGCTGCTCAGGGCGTGGGCGGGGGTCGGGTGCGGTGCCACCGGGCGCTGGTCACCCTGCTCCAGCCCGCCACCGCCCTTCCAGCGTTGCAGGGTGCGCAGGGTCACCCCCACCAGCCGGCACGCCTCCTCCAAGCGAGCGCCTGCAGCGTGGGCCTCTTCGATCCACTGGGCCCGTTGTTGGCGATCTTCGAGGGCGATCATGCGTCCGCGCCCTCCCCGAAGACCTCCGTGAGCTTTTTTGAGAGGACCAGTAGGGCGGCGGTCTCAGCCAGCGCCTTATCCTTGCGGTTGATCTCGCGCTCCAGCTTGCGGATGCGTTGCTTGTCTTCGCGGGTCTGCTGTGGCGTCGCCCGGGCCTCTCCCGGCTTCGCCAGTGCCTCAATGGCGGTGCTGCGCCAGCTCTCCAGCTCGCGGGGGTAGAGTCCCTTCTCGCGACACCAGGCGCTTTTGGCACTCTCATCCATCGCGGCGGTGACGACCAGGGCCTCCAGCCGACCCGCCCCGCTCCAGTCACGTGCGGCTTGCGGTAGGGCGAGTGCCTCGGCTCGCCAACGCTCTAGGGTGGCCAGGTTAATACCCAGCTCTTTCGAGAGCCGTTCTAACGGGCAGCTCTCGGGGGGAAGTAGCCGGGCTACGACCATTTGCTTGAACTCTTTGCTGTATCTTGCCATCTCGTTGACCTCTGCCCTCGGGTTTCTGCCATTCTACAGGAGACGACAACTAGTCTGACACAGAGGGCACCAATCTCCTGCGCCATTGCCTGCTCCAGCATCTGCACTCGTTCATATCGGTCAACCTGCTTATTCGCCTCCCGATAACTTGGGAAATCATCGGGAAGTGCGTACAGAT
>SLIM01000262.1 GCA_007135625.1 Gammaproteobacteria bacterium | reverse complement strand
CGTTCCGGCCACCTTGACCGCTCACAGCGAAAATCCAGCCGTAAGTGGCTGAGTCCTTGGGGTGAAATGCCCCGCTTGACACTCTCCGATCAAGGTATTGGCCGGAAGGATGGCCAAGGCCGCCCAAAGCATCACTTTGGGTCGCACCCGCCCAAACGCGCTCAAGCGACGGGGACGTTGGAGCGTGGTAAAATCGGATCTGGAGACGACACCTTGTCTCGTCGATACCTCAAGGAGAAACCCAGCAATGCCCAGCGAAAACCTGACCGAACTCATCAAGCGGGAATTACCAGCACTCCTGCGCAGCGACCCGGGACTGCGGCGCTACATCCTCGATCTTACTCGCCAGGAGTATGCGGATCGCCAACAGAGCGAAGACCGCTTCGACCGCATCTTCGATGAGCTACGAGCGGATCGGGAGCAACGTGCGGTAGAATTGATAGAGCAACGCCACCAGAGGGAGGAGCAAAACCGCAAGTGGGAGGAGCAAAATCGCAAGTGGGAGGAGCAAAACCGCAAGCTGGAGGAGCAAAACCGCAAGCTGGAGGAGCAAAACCATAAGTGGGATGAGCAAAACAGCAAGTGGGAAGAGCAGAACCGCAAGTGGGATGAGCAAAACCGCAAGTGGGATGAGCAGAACCGCAAGTGGGATCGGTTCCAGAACGAGACGCGGGAGGAGTTCAACCGAGTTCATGAAGAGATCATGGCCCAGGCCAAAAAGCACGACCGCGCCATCGGCGCCCTAGGTGCCCGCTGGGGTTTGCAATCCGAGTCCGCCTTTCGTAATGCCCTAGCCGGTATCCTAGAGAAAAGCTTCCAGGTCGAGGTGCTCAACATCAACGAATACGACGAAGAGGGCGAGGTCTTCGGGCGACCCGACCAAGTAGAGCTGGACATTCTCATCAAAAACGGACTGCTGTTGATCTGTGAGTTAAAATCCTCCATCGACAAAGCAGGCATGTATATCTTCGAGCGCAAAGCCCGCTTTTACGAAAAACGGCACCAACGCAAGGCCGACCGCCTGATCGTCGTCTCACCGATGATCGACCCCCGGGCGCTTAAAGTGGCCGAAAAGCTCGGCATCGAGACCTACTGGGACTCCTCCGAGGTAGAATCCTAAAGATCACCCTCGAACCTTAACCCTTAACCCTTAACCCTTAACCCTTAACCCTTAACCCTTAACCCTTAACCCTTAACCCTACGCTACCCTGAAACAAATTCGGAGTTGATCGCCATGGCTAAACCACTCTTGTTTTTGCTATTTTTACTACTGCCATTGACCCTAGTCGCTGAAACCCTAGCGGATCAACTGCGCACCTTAGCGGCGCAGCACCAATTCACGGTAAGCGGGCTAGAGCGCACGGCAGACTCCCCGGCGATGCGAGCGCAGGGGGAGTTACCGCAGCGTCTGCGTGCGATGTTGCGAGAGTATGACTTTGTCCTGGTCAATCCCCCCGATGGCCGAGTGGAACGCCTGATCATTCTTGGCCGCAAAGGAGCGGCACCACCGCCGCCAGTAGCTTCGAGTGAGGTCGTAGTTGACCAAGAGCAGGAGATTACGCTAGAGACCATCCGTAGTGGTGAACACCATCTAGTCGATGCGGTACTGATCGGCACCCGTGGTGAGCGTCACCCGATTCAATTGCTAGTCGATACCGGGGCCTCCTCGGTGGTACTGCCCTACTCGCTAGTATCGGTTTTGGGAATCGACCCGACGACCCTACGCTCGCGCCAAGTGCAGACCGCTAACGGAGTCTTGACTGCCGGGGTAACAGCGCTACCGGCGATGGAGTTGGCAGGGAGCTTGGTCAACGACATTGAAACCGCATTTATTGATGATGACCTGCTGGGCGGTATGGCACTCCTTGGAATGAGTCTATTGGGGCGCTACCGCATCACCCTAGAGGATCACGCAATGACCTTGCAGGTGCGACAATGAGGGGAGCCTGGCGCGATCATTTGTATTTTAGTGGGTAAATAAATTTTGCAATACTGACTATTGCCCTTATCATAGGCGCAACGGACTTCAGACCCTCGGCCATGTCACAAGGTTTGCACTCTCAGTTACCATAACCAATGTCTGGCAGAATTACTCGTGCCGGGCATCTTTTTTGCTATTCAGGAGCCAGAACAATGGCGAACAGACCCGATATCGACCCCCAAGAGACGGAAGAGTGGCTCGACGCTTTAGACGGCGTACTCGAGCACGACGGCACCGAGCGTGCCCACTACCTGCTAGAGCGGCTGATCGACAAAGCCCGCCGCTCGGGTGCCCATCTGCCGTTTGATGCCACCACCGCCTATGTCAACACCATTCCGGTGACCCAGCAGCCCCCTTTCCCCGGCGATAGCGCCATGGAGCGGCGGATTCGCTCCTTCATTCGCTGGAATGCCATGGCAATGGTAGTGCAGGCCAACCGCATGTCAAGTGAGTTAGGGGGGCATATCTCCAGCTTCGCCTCGATTGCAACCCTCTTTGACATCGGCTTCAACCACTTCTTCCGCGCCCCCAACGAAGAGCGCGACGGCGACCTGGTCTTCTTTCAGGGCCACTCCGCCCCCGGAATCTACGCCCGCGCCTTCCTCGAAGGACGGATCACCGAAGAGCAGCTCTACAGCTTTCGGCAGGAGGTCGATGGCGGCGGCCTCTCCTCCTACCCCCACCCTTGGTTGATGCCCAACTTCTGGCAATTTCCCACAGTTTCGATGGGACTCGGGCCGCTAATGGCGATCTACCAAGCCCGCTTTATGCGCTACCTGCATGATCGTCAGATCCTCAATACCGACCAACGCAAAGTGTGGGCCTTTATGGGCGACGGCGAAATGGATGAGCCGGAGTCGCTCGGGGCGATCTCGCTAGCAGGGCGCGAACGGCTCGATAACCTGGTCTTTGTGGTCAACTGCAACCTGCAACGCCTCGACGGCCCAGTGCGCGGCAACGGCAAGATCATCCAAGAGCTGGAAGGGGTCTTTCGCGGTGCCGGCTGGAACGTGATTAAGGTGATCTGGGGCGGCTACTGGGATCCGCTCCTCGCCCGCGACAAAAAGGGGCTACTGCTCAAGCGCATGGAAGAGGTGGTCGATGGCGAGTACCAAGCCTACAAGGCGAAGGGCGGGGCCTATGTGCGCGAACACTTCTTCGGCAAATATCCCGAGCTGGCGGAGATGGTCGCCAACATGAGCGACGAAGATATCTGGCGGCTCAACCGGGGCGGCCACGACCCGCACAAAGTCTACGCCGCCTACGCCCGAGCAGCGAACCATCGCGGCCAACCGACGGTGATTCTAGCCAAAACCGTGAAGGGCTACGGCATGGGACTCGCCGGGGAGGGGCAGAACATCACCCACCAGCAGAAAAAAATGGGCGAAGCGGCACTACGCGCCTTTCGCGACCGCTTTAACATCCCCATTCCCGAAGAAAAAATCGCCGCAGCCCCCTTCTACAAACCGGCGGAAGACTCCCCCGAGCTGACCTACATGCGCCAGCGGCGCGAGAGCCTCGGCGGCTACCTGCCACAGCGGCGGCGCAAAGCCGAGCCGCTCACGGTGCCGGAGCTGGCGCTGTTCAAGCACGCCTTGGAGGGGAGCGGCGAGCGCGAGCAGTCCACGACCATGGCCTTTGTGCGGATGCTCAACAGCCTGGTGAAAGATAAGACGCTTGGCCGCTATGTCGTTCCGATTGTCCCCGACGAGTCGCGTACTTTTGGCATGGAGGGGATGTTTCGCCAACTCGGAATCTACTCCTCCGTGGGGCAGCTCTACCGTCCGGTCGATGCCGATGAGGTGATGTACTACCGCGAAGATAAGCAGGGACAGATCATTCAAGAGGGGATTAACGAAGCGGGAGCGATCTCCTCCTGGATTGCCGCCGCCACCGCCTACAGCAACCACGGGATCAGCATGATTCCGTTCTACATCTACTACTCGATGTTTGGCTTTCAGCGGGTCGGCGACCTCGCTTGGGCGGCGGGGGACATGCGGGCGCGGGGCTTTCTGATTGGCGGCACCGCCGGGCGTACCACCCTTGCCGGTGAGGGGCTGCAACACCAGGATGGCCACAGCCACCTAACGGCTGCCGCTATCCCCAACTGCGTCGCCTACGACCCCGCCTACGCCTACGAGCTAGCGGTGATCATTCAGGACGGAATGCGCCGCATGTACCAAGAGCAGGAGGATATCTACTACTACATCACGGTGATGAACGAGAACTACCTCCACCCCCCCTTGCCAGCGGGGAGTGAAGCGGGGATTTTACGCGGTATCTACCCGCTGCATAGCGGCAGTGGCGAGGGCCACCCGGTGCAACTCTTGGGGAGCGGCGCGATTCTGCGCGAGATCGAGGCGGCGGCAACGCTGCTCGCCGACTATGGCGTTAGCGCAGCGGTCTGGAGCGTCACCAGCTTTAGCGAGCTACGCCGCGACGGCATCGCCTGCGAACGCTGGAACCGTCTCCACCCCGAGGCCCCTCCGCAGCTACCTTACGTTGCCCAGCAGTTAAACCCGACCGAAGGACCGATCATCGCCGCCACCGACTACATCCGCACCCACGGCGATCAGATTCGCCCCTATCTCCGTGCAAACTACACCGTCCTGGGAACCGACGGCTTCGGGCGCTCCGATCAACGTTGCCAACTGCGCAAGTTTTTTGAGGTGGATCGCTACCAGATCGTGGTCGCTGCCCTCTACGCCCTGGCCGAGCAGGGGACCGTTGAGCGGACGCTAGTCAGTCAGGCGATTACGGATCTGCGCATTGATCCCGAAACGCCCAATCCGGTAACGCAGTAAGGGGAGGGCTGAACATGGCAAATCCACAGAAGATTACAGTACCCGATATTGGTGACTTCTCCGCCGTTGAGGTGATTGAGGTGTTGATCGAAGCGGGGCAGTCGATTGAGCGCGAGCAGTCGCTCGTGGTGCTGGAGAGCGATAAAGCGGCGATGGAGATTCCCGCGCCGGTCGCCGGGGTCATCACCTCGGTAGCGGTCAAAGTGGGGGATCGGGTCGGCCAGGGCGACCTGTTGGCGCTGGTCGAGCTGGTTGCCGGGAGTACTGGGAGTGCCGGGAGTAGCGGGAGTGCTGGGAGT
>SLIM01000019.1 GCA_007135625.1 Gammaproteobacteria bacterium | reverse complement strand
CGGTAGATGCCAAAAGCTCCGGCAACCTGGAAGAAGCGGAGCGGCGCTATCAGGAAGTTGTGCGACTATCGGGCGAGGTGGTCGGCCTGATTGATCAAATTATGGCTAAGATGTAGTTTTTTAGGTTCGAGGTTCGAGGTTCGAGGCTCTAGGCTCTAGGCTCTAGGTTCTAGGTTCTAGGTTCTAGGTTTTAGGTTTTAGGTTTTAGGTTTTAGGTTCTAGGTTCTAGGTTCTAGGTTCTAGGCTCTAGGTTCTAGGTTCTAGGCTCTAGGTTCTAGGTTCTAGGTTCTAGGTTCTAGGTTCTAGGTTCTAGGTTCTAGGTTCTAGGTTCTAGGTTCTAGGTGCGAGTCTTCTCTCTCCACTCTGTCCCCTTTGTCCACTCAGTCCCCTCCCTCCTCTACCCCCCCTAACGCCGCAACATTCTCAACCAATACCAAACATTAAGCAAACTAGCCAGGGAGCCGGCGACGTAGGTGTAGGCGGCGGCTTTGAGAATGCCTTGGGCGGCGTGTTGCTGCTGCTGGTCGAGGAGGTCGCGTTCATTGAGCAGTGGTAGGGCTTTGTTAAAGCTGGCATCGAATTCGACCGGTAGGGTGACGAAATGGACGACGGCCGTGGCGGCGAGGGTCGCCAGGCCGATCAGCAGCAGGGCCAGGGAGGGCATCGGGTGGCGGGTGAGGAGGGCGGCGAGGGGGACTCCGACCATGGCGTAGCCGCCGAGACGCTGTACCTGGCCGCTCCAGCCGACCAACTGCTGACGGAGCAGAAAGGGGCGCTCGTTGCGTGCGTGTTGCAAGGCGTGTCCGACCTCGTGGGCGGCGATGGCGATGGCGGTGAGGTTGCGTCCGTCATGGTTGAGCGGGTGGAGGCGGACGCTGCCGGTGGTGGGGTCGTAGTGGTCGCCCTCGGGGGTGGTTTCGACCGTTACCCCCTCCAGATGCAGCTCTTCGATCAGGTGGTGTGCCAGCTCCGCACCGCTGAAAGGGAAGCTCTCTTCGCGGCGGTGGCGGTTCATCACCCAGTTGACCCACAGAGTGGGGCCGTAGAGCAGGGCGAGCAGCAGCAGCAGAATAAAGATAATGTGCATGGTTTCGGCTACACCGTTTCGCTGCGCCACTGGCGTAGCAGTTCAACAACCATCGCCCGCACCTGCGGCAGAGCAGCGGCAACCGGGGGGGAGAGCTCTTCACCCCAGTCGAGGGAGAGCGGCTCAATGCCGATCAGCGCCCGGCGCTTGGGGAAGCTGTCGGAGAGACGGGAGATGTCGAGCAGGTCTTGCAGACCGACCTCATGCACACTGCCAGCGGCGCGTGCCAAGTGGCGCTCCAGTTCGTCGCCGGGGTAGCAGCAGAGGGTGCCGGGGGGATTGCCGGTGCGGGCGGCATCGACCACGATCAGGTAGGGGTGGGCGGCGATCTCTCCGGCGAGGGTGAAGCTGAGGGTGCCGCCGTCGAGCAACTGTACTGCGGGATCGGCGAGCGGGTTGGCCTCTAGGTAGTCAATCACTCGGCTGCCGACCCCCTCATCGGAGAGCAGGCGGTTGCCGATGCCAAGCAGCAGGGTATCAACGGTAGGGGCGGCGGGCTGGCTCAATGGAAGAGTCCTCGAAGAGTGAACAGAAAGTCGGCGTGAACCTCTTGGGCATCAAACAGGGTGATGCGGCAGGGGTTGCCTTGGCCACTACACGCCCCGCCCCAGCGCTGAAAGCGGAAGGGGCCGATGGCGGGAATGGCGTGTAGTTCGAGCTGTTGTCCTCTGGGGAGGGTGTGGTCGCAGGTGCCGCTACAGGTCTGCTCGGGGCTGCCCCAGCGGATGGTGCCGGGGCCGCTGGTGACCAGGCGCAGCGACTGCGGCGGAAGCGCGGTGTCGCCCGGACTGGGGGGGAGGAGATCGACCAGCTCGCTATCGCTAGGAATCGGCGGCGGGGTGGCGGTGCCGTAGAGGCGTAGGCTCCACGATTTGAAGGTGCCGCGATCCCCGGGGGCGAGGTCGCGTACCCGAAGCGTCCACTGGCCGCGCCCATTCTCGCCCAGGTGGCGTTTGGAGAGGAAGGTCCAGTCGCGATAGCGGGCAGTGAGGTAGCCGGAGTCGTGCAGCTCGGCGAGGCGGCTGACGCTGCCGGAGGGGGAGGTGAGGGTGATCTCCAGGTCGCCCCAGTAGGGGTGGTCGTCGGCGTTAAAGGTGATCTCGACCGATTCGAGGTAGAGGTCGCGGTCGATGGTGACGCTGGAGCTGACACCGGTGAGGTCGTGGTCGGGAATCGGGCGGTTGGGGCGGGCGCTGGCAGTCGCGGTGATTTCCGGGGCGAGGAGCGGCCAGTGGGGGGCGAGGCGGGTGGCGGCGGCGGTGTCGATGGCCCCAAAACCGTAGTTGTGGTTGACCAGGTAGCCAACCCCGTTGCTGCTCCAGTCGTGATCCTGGAGGTCGAGCGGGGCGGCGGTGACCGCCAGTAGGTAGTGAAGGTCGCGCCAGGTAAGGGCCGGGTTGGCCTCCAGCACCAGCGCAGCGGCTCCACAGGCGAGGGCGGTGGAGGCGGAGGTGCCGCCGAAGTCGTGGGTGTAGTGGTCTTGCGCGTTGTAGCCCCGGGGTTTCGTGCGGTCGGTGGTGGTGATCCCTTGAAAACCGCCATCTGACGGGGCGACGACCAGCAGGTTGGCCCCCGGTTCCGAGTAGTAGGCGCGGCGACCGCTGTCGGTGAAAGCACCAATCGCGATGGTGTAGCGGGAGTTGGCGTAGCCGTCGTAGTTGGCGTTGTCCCAGAGGCCGCCATTGCCAGCCGCCCAGCAGTAGATCTGTCCCTTGCCACTGCGCCCATGGCGAATGCCCGCCTCTAAGGCGGCGCGGGCGAGCGGGCCGGGGCCATCCAGGCTATGGCCACCATCTTCCGGCCCCCAACTGTTGTTGTAGAGGTCGATTGCGCGATTGTGGTCGAGGGCGAGGGATTCAACATAGTCGGTGGTGTTCTCGGCCCGAATCCCGACCAAGGTGATGGCCGGGGCGACGCCTACGATTCCTTTGTTGTTGTTACCGGTGGCGGCGATCAGTCCGGCTACGGCGGTGCCGTGGCTGTGGTGGGGGAGGTTGACATCGGCGCGGTTGCGCATGTAGTCCCAACTGAGCGCGGCGGAGCTGTTGGCGATCAGGTCTTCATGCTCCAGCTCCAGCCCATCGTCGATAATCGCGAGGGTCACGCCGTGGCCGCGCAGGCCGCGCTGCCAGGCGGGTAGCAGGTTGAGGTCGCCAGCGCTGGCACCCCAGCGGCTGCGCTCGTTGTCGAGGTACCACTGTGCGCTGAAGAGGGGGTCGTTCCAGGTGGGGGGGAGGGTGAGATCCGCATCGCCGCCGGTCGCTCCATCGCTGCGGACAAGGATCTGTAGCCGCTGCTCCTGCGTTGCGGCATTGGCCGCCTCCAAGCGGAGCTGGAGCGGGTGCAGGCCGTTACGCTCGGCGATGAGCGGGAGGGTTAGGGTGATCTGCTGGTCAGCAGCGAGGTGCGACCAGCGACAGCGCAACGGGGCGCTGCCGCTGCATGGGGTCAGCCCGTGGGCCGGGTCGAGGCGCAGTCCGGGCGGCGGGGTGAGGGTCAGTTGCAGCTCGCGGGCGGCGGCGATTGCGGGGTTGTGAATCACCACTTGCAGGGAGAGACGCTGGCCGGGGGCAAGCGCTCCCTGCTGCTGCTGTGCGGAGAGCTGGAGCGCACTGCGGGTCAGGCGCTGGTGCAGCTCGGCGGCACTCACCAGCTTGCCTTCGCGGGGGGCGTGGGGGAGTGCTTCGTGAGTAGCGCGGTGGTGGCGGCGGCGCTGCCAGTTGGGATAGGCGAGGCGCACCTCGGGGAGTTGTCGCAGTCGATTGGACTCTTCAATGCAGGGATTGGCGCGGCTGCCGCAGGCGAGGAGGATGGCGTGGTCGTGGCGGGCCTTGGCCAGCAGGCGCAACGGCTGGGTGGCGGCCCACGCCTCGGCCTCGGCAAGGCTGATGGGGTGGTGAAAGTGGACCAGCAGCTCACCGGTCGAGAGCAGCGGCGCTCCCTCGCCGTGCGGGGAGGGGTAGTAGACCGTCGCCGCATTGGGATCGTGCAGACGCGGGGCATTGCTGCTCGCCGGGTAGCGCAGGTGGCGACCCTGGGAGGAGTGCCAAAGCAGCTCGGCGGTGGCCTGCTCGCTCTCGGAGTCACGCTCGGCGCTCTCCTCGCCCTCCTCGCTCTCCTGCGGGGCATTGCTGCTCGCCGGGTAGCGCAGGTGGCGACCCTGGGAGGAGTGCCAAAGCAGCTCGGCGGTGGCCTGCTCGCTCTCAGAGTCACGCTCGGCGCTCTCCTCGCCCTCCTCGCTCTCCTTCGCGTGGGGAACAAAACGCTCTTGGGGAGCGGGCCAAAGTAGGTACTCCCGCTGGTCATCTTGCCACTGTAGCGGGGCGGCGGGCTGCTTGTGGGGCGCGGCGGAGAGGGCGGGTAACAGCAGCAGCAACGGCAGCGTGCAGGCGACCAGGCGAAGATAGCTCACATCATAACCTTGTGCGAATTTCAGCGAGCAGTCCCGCCGAGGCGGCCTCAACGAGGTCGAAGACCTGCTCAAAACCCTGCGGGCCACCGTAGTAAGGGTCGGGGACATCTTGCACGCCAAGCTGCGGAGCGAAGTCGAGAAAGAGGTGGAGGCGCTCTTGATAGCCGGGAGGGCAGATCGCCAGCAGGTTCTTTTGGTTCTCCCGATCCATCGCCACAACATACTCAAAACGCTCAAAATCCCCCGCCAGCGCCAACCGGGCGCGTTGACTGCTCAGGTCATAGCCGCGACTACGCGCCGTCTGCTGAGAGCGCCGGTCGGGGGGTTCGCCAATGTGGTAGGCATGGGTACCGGCAGAATCGATCTCAATGGAATCCGCCAAGCCCGCACGCGCAACCATCCCGGCAAAAACTCCGTGAGCCGTCGGCGAGCGGCAGATATTTCCCATGCAACAAAAAAGTACAGAAATCTTCGGCTTCATCAAAAACCCCTCCTAACTGGGTCGTAGCGCATGTTGGGGGTGGGTGGGATAGGGGACGGAAGAGAGAGGAGAAAAAATAGGGGAAAGACTCCCGACCCAATGCCTATACAATACACCACT
>SLIM01000286.1 GCA_007135625.1 Gammaproteobacteria bacterium | reverse complement strand
CGCACCTCGAACCTCGCACCTCGAACCTCGCACCTCGAACCTCGCACCTCGAACCTCGCGCCTCGCGCCTCGCACCTCGCGCCTCGCCCCTCGCGCCTCGAACCTCGCACCTCGAACCTCGAACCTCGAACCTCCTCATTAAGCTATAATAGGTACTTCTTGCCTCTTTTGGGGGCCTATGCTACCGGATTCAGGATGATTGAGTTTGAAAATGTGAGTAAACGCTTCCCCGGCGGCCATGAGGGGCTGGTCGATGTCGATTTTCAGATCGATCATGGGGAGATGGTCTTTATCACCGGCCATTCGGGGGCGGGGAAGAGTACGCTGCTGCGAATTATCGGGCTGTTGGAACACTGCACCCGTGGGCGGGTGTTGGTGGGGGGCTACGACCTTGCCGGGATCAGTCGTATGCAAGTCCCTTACTACCGCCGCAAAGTGGGGATGATCTTTCAGGATCACCGGCTGTTGAATGATCGGATTGTGTTTGATAACGTCGCCATGCCGCTGGTGGTGGCGGGGGCGACCCATCAGGAGGTTGGCCGCCGTACCCGCGCCGCGCTGGATAAGGTGGGGCTGCTACGCAAAGAGCGCTGCTACCCTGATGTCCTCTCGGCGGGAGAGCAGCAGCGGGTCGGAATCGCCCGGGCGATTGTCGCCCGTCCGCCGCTGCTGCTGGCCGATGAGCCGACCGGCAACCTCGATCCCGATCTGTCGCGGGAGGTGATGGCGCTGTTTGAGGAGTTTAACCGGGTGGGGGTGACCCTGCTGGTCGCGAGCCACAACTACGAGATGATTGAAGATATGGAGCGACGGGTTTTGACCCTGCATGAAGGGCGAATGGTGGCGGATTCTACACAAGATAGGGAGGGGTATGATGGCGAATCGGAGTAGAGTTGAGCGCTCCCCCCCGTCCCCTATCGAGATCTGGCTATTGCGTCATCTCCAGACCTTCCTGGCTAGTCTGGGCCGTTTGAGTGCGGCACCGTTTGCGACCCTGCTCACCTCCTCGGTGATCGGTATCGCCCTGGCCCTGCCGATGGGGATGTTCGTGCTTCTCAGTGGGGTGAACCAGTTGGCCGAGGGGTGGGAGATCTCAGCGGGCATTACCATGTTTATGAAGAAGGAGGTCTCCGACCGCCGGGTTGCGGAGTTGGGCGCGGCGCTGCGCACCCGTCCCGATGTGGTGAATGTGGAGCTGATCCTGCCCGATCAGGCGCTGGCGGAGTTTCGTACCCACAGTGGTTTACATGATGCCCTCGACATGCTGGAGGAGAATCCGCTGCCGGCGGTCATTGTGATTGAGCCGCATATCGAACCGGGGGACGCGGCCACCGTTGAGGCGCTGGTTGCGGAGCTACGCCTGCTCCCGGAGGTCGATTCGGCGCAACTTGATCTGATCTGGCTGCAACGCTTTCGCGCCCTGACCGAGATTGTGCAGCGCTCGATTGGGGTGCTGATCACTCTGTTTGCCTTGGCGGTGCTGCTGATTACCGGCAACACCATCCGCTTAGAGATTGGTAACCGCAGTGCGGAAATTGAAGTGATTAAGACGGTCGGTGGTACCGATGCCTTTATTCGTCGCCCCTTTCTCTATAATGGGTTGATCTATGGACTGATTGGGGGGGTAATCGCCTGGCTGCTGGTCGCCTTCACGCTCCACTCTATGAGCGGTGCAATCGCTAACCTTGCCGAGCTGTATGACAGCGATATGGCGATGCCGCGCATGAGTGGGATGCAGGTGATCGCCCTGATCGGCGGCAGTACTCTGCTGGGTCTGGCCGGTTCGTGGATGGTGGTGGATCGCTATATTCGGGCGATTGAGCCGAGTTAGGGGGGATTTGAGAAGGGTCGCGCTATGCGGGCAGCGGTAGCGGTGGATGATCGCTGCGATGGCCTATTAGAAAAGGCAGTTTATGCGGTGGATGATCCCGGCGGCTGCCGATTAGAAAAAGGGGTTTTATGAAGTTTTCATTACTGCCGGGTTTTTCACAGCGTATTTTGCTAATTGCGTTGGGGGGATTTCTCCTTTCAACTTTTATTATCTCAATGGAGATCCTCCGTATTTTTGAGACCGAGTCGCGCCAGACCCTGTTGACGCAGCAGCGCGAGATGAGCGAGATGGTGGCACGCCGACTGGAGGGGGCGCTGCGCGAGCGGCAGAAGATGCTGGAGAGCTTCACCCAACAGTTGCACGCGGGGGGCGAGCTGCTCCCGCATGCGGAGATTCAGCAGACGCTGGATTCGCGTGTGGGACTGCACCGTTTTTTTAATGGCGGCATGGTGGTGCTGGACTCTAATGCGCGATCTATTGTGGATTCGCCGGTGGTGCCGGGGCGCAGTGGGATCGACTTTTCTGATCGCGACTATATCCAGCAGGTGCGGGAGCAGAAACGGACGATGACCACTCGACCGCTGGTCGGGCGGGGTTTGCAGTCGCCGGTGTTTGTGGTCTGTGCGCCGATTTTGGGGGCAGCGGGGGAGCTGCTCGGCTTTCTCTTTGGGGTGACCCGGCTGGCCGATGCCAACCTGTTTCAGGAGGTGGCTTACGAGGCGCTGGGGGGGCGTGCCGAACTGTGGGTGATCGATCCGGCGCTGGGGCTGTTTGTCACCGCCTCCGATCCGGCCCGGGCGCTGCAACCGCTGGCGCAGCAGGATCGGGTGATTACTCAGGTGCTTGCGGGGGTGAACTCCGGGTATGTGATGGATGCCAGTGGCGAAGTGAAGCTCTTCTCGGCAGTCGCTCTCCCCTCCATGGGGTGGCAGGTGATCCACCTGCTGCCGGAGAGCCTGCTGCTGGTGCAGCATGAGCGCATGTTAAAACAGATCACACTCTTGATTGTAGTTTTTACCGTTTTGATGGTACTTTTGATCTGGCTGTTGCTGCGTCAGCAGTTGCGCTCGCTACGGGTGACTGCCGGGCAGATCGGGGAGATGGTCGAGGGGAAGCGCCCCTACCAACCGCTCTTGGTACAACAACTGGATGAGGTGGGGCAGTTGATCGCGGCCTTTAACCGTCTGCAACAGCAGTTGGCGGAGCATATCCTGGAGCTGGAGCAGCGCAATCGCGAAATGTTGCGGCTGTCGGAGGTGATGGCCCACCACTTTCAGGAGCCGGCACGACGACTGGTGAGCTTTGCCCAGCGCTTGCAGGGGCGCAGTGCGCTGGCGGAGGATGAGGATGCGCGCATGGCGCTGGCCTTTATCGACCAACAGGCGCGGCGGTTATCGCTGCTGGTGCGTGATGCCCAGCGCTATCTGTCGCTCAATCAACAGCGCAGTAGCGAGGTGAGCGGATCGGCAGAGTGTGCGCTGGAGCAGGCGCTAGGGGATCTTGGGGAGGCCCGTCATGGAGTGGTGATTACCGTGACCACGCCCCTTCCTAGGGTGCGTATGGCGGACTCCTCGCTGCGGGAGTTATTCGCCATCTTGCTAGATAATGCGCTACGCTATCGAAGTGAGGAGCGCCCGTTGCAGATCGAGATTAGCGCGACCCTGGGTGCCGGACGGGCGCTCTTTCGGGTGGCTGACAATGGTAGTGGAATCGCTGTCGAGTACCGAGAGCAGGCGTTGGGACTCTTTATCCGCCTGGTTCCCAACAGCATACCGGGTACCGGTATGGGGCTGGCGCTGGTCGAGAAGATGGTCGGTCTGGGGGGGGGGCAAGTACGGATCGAGGATGGGCTGAGCGGCGGGGTGGCGGTGTGCTTTGATCTGCCGTTGGCTCAGGAGCGCGGAGCGACCGAAAACGCCATGGCGATGCCCTAGTGAGGTGGCAAGGTGTACACTTGGTGATGTGCCATACCGAACAACATGCTGTACGACAGCGGAGGAGAGAGCGATGAAGGGAGACAAACGAGGTCGGCGGGGCGGCTGTCGTTACGCATGGGGGGGGCTGTTGTGGCTGCCGCTGTGGTGGTCGCTCTGGTTGCCGGTTACCGCAGTTGGAGAAGAGAGTTTGACCCTGGCGGTTTTAGCGTTTCGTCCCCAACCGGAGATGGTCGCCCACTGGCAGCCGCTAGCCGACCATTTAAGTGCTACCCTAGAGGGGTATCGGGTGCGCCTGGTGAGTGCCAACTATCATGAGCTGGAGGCGCTGTTGGCACGGCACGAGGCCGACTTTGTGTTGACCAACCCGAGCCACTATATCGTGCTACGCGAGCGCAGTAGCCTCTCCGGGGTGTTGGCGACCCTGGAGGTGAAGGAGGCGGGGTATTATGTTAGTGGTTTTGGGGGGGTGATCTTGGCGCGTAGTGATCGCGACGATATTGCTACGCTGCACGATCTGCCGGGCAAGCGGGTGGCGGCGGTGAAGGCGGATTCGTTGGGTGGCTACCGGGTGCAGGCCTACGAGCTGCTCAATAACGGGATTGCCCCGGAGCGGTTGACGCTGCACTTTACCGGTATGCCGCATGATCGCGTGGTGGAGGAGCTGCTAGCCGGGCGTGTCGATGCTGGTTTTGTACGCACCGGGGTCATTGAGGCGTTGGCACGTGAGGGGCGGCTCGATTTGGGACAACTGAAGGTGATTCACCAGCAACCGATGGCAGCCTTCCCCTTCGCCCTCTCTACCCGTCTCTATCCCGAGTGGCCTTTCGTTGCATTGGGCCATGTGGAGCGCACGGTGGTGCGCCAGGTCGCCGCCGCGCTGCTGCAATTGGGGCCGGAAGATGCAACCACCCAGGCGCTCTCGATTCAGGGTTTCGGCATTCCCGCCGACTACCGGTCGGTTGAGGAGCTGGCCCGCGTTCTACGCCTCCCCCCCTTTGAGCATATTCCGGAGTTTACTTGGAGAGATATCTTTACCCGCTACGGGATGTTGCTGGTTGGGCTGCTGCTGGCGGTGGTGACGATTATCCTGCTGCTGGGGCTATTGGCCCACCGTAGCCGCCGCTTGCAGTTGGAACATGAGCGTTTGCAGAAGCTGGCGGCGCGGGTGCCGGGAGTGCTCTACCAATTTCAGCGCTGGCCTGACGGACGGGGGTGCTACCCCTATATCAGCCAGCGGATCACCACGCTGCTCGGGCTGCTGCCGGAGCAGTTGCAGCAGAGTGCCGAGGCGCTCTATCGCCGCACCCACCCCGAGGATTGGGGGCGGGTGGAGCAGCGCATCGAGCAGTCGCAGCGGGAGTTGACGCTGTGGCAGG
>SLIM01000122.1 GCA_007135625.1 Gammaproteobacteria bacterium | reverse complement strand
GGTTTTGGTCTTCGTCGGCCTATTCCTACTTTTCGAGTTACGCATGGGCCGTTTATTTCGACTATGGGTACGTCAACCTCAGCAGCTACCGGGGCAACAGCCATGCCGTCCGGTTGGTGCGAGGCGGAGAGTGATTTTGCCCTTTGTTTTTTTGCTTTCAGGCAGCAGGTGGTGTGATGTCACTACCGCAGAGTCGCCGTAGGTTGCCCATCAGGGCGCGGACAGCCCGAAGGCCGACCGACACCCACCACCGACACCCTTACACAACCCACCCAAACCAGCAATCCAAAAATTAAACTTTGACAACGAAACCTTCCAGCGGCTACAATTCCGCGCTTATGTCAAAAGCCTTGCCCACCTTCTTGGACCCCTGGCGCTTTGCCGACCGGGATCTCCACCTCAGCGGTCGCCTGCCACAGGCGGCGCTAGCGCGTTTGGTGGCACTGCTCGACCAGCCATCGCCCACTGCCGAAGTGCTCTACCAGTTGCACTTCTTCCGCGACGAACAGCGGCGGGTACGGGTCGAAGGGTGGGTACGCAGTGAGGTTATCCTACGCTGTCAGCGCTGCCTGGGTCCGCTGCCACTCTCGCTCTCGGCGACCATCTCACTGGGCGTGGTCAGCGATCTAGCCGAGGTCGAGGGGCTGCCGGAGGGCGTGGAGCCGCTCCTGATTGAATCTGCCGAGCCGCCACCCGGTGGCGGTCGGCGGCACGAAGTGCGCTACCCCAGCAGCGACCTTCTTGAAGATGAGCTGCTGCTCCTGCTGCCCTACATCCCACTCCATCCCGAGGGGGCGTGCAGCGCGGTGGGTGCCTCCTCCCCGCAGGAGAGGCCAGAGCCAGAAGCGGAGCAGCAACGGGAAAACCCCTTTGCGGTTTTGGCGGAATTAAAGGGACGCTAACCAGCGGGCAGTAGCTCGCGGTCGGCCTCCCATGCGTGTAAATGCTATTGTAAACCTAGGAATCTACCATCATGGCTGTTCAACAGAATCGAAAGACCCCTTCAAAGCGCGGTATGCGTCGCTCCCACGATGCCCTCTCCGGCGCAACCCTCTCCACCGACCCCACCAGCGGTGAACTCCATCGCCGTCACCAGATGACCGCCGACGGCTACTACAAAGGCCGCCAGATTATTATCCCCAAGGGTGAAAGCGAATAATCCTCATCGCTCGGTGAAGATCATACGCAGCACCACCTGCGCCCCCGCTGGTCGACGGGAGGGGGCGACGGTAACGACAGATCATTGGGTCATGCGCACCCCTGCCCATGCCTAAATCCATGATTATCGCACTAGATGCCATGGGCGGAGACCATGGGGTCTCCGTCGTCGTGCCTGCGGCACTCCACTTTCTCGCCAGCAACCCCGATGTGGAGATCATCCTGGTGGGCCAAGAGGAGGCGATTCGCCCGCTGCTGCCGGCCAACTACCCGCAACAACGGCTGCGCATCCATCACGCCTCACAAACGGTCGCAATGGATGAGCTGCCCTCCAAGGCGCTACGCAACAAAAAAGACTCCTCAATGCGGGTCGCTATTAACCTGGTCAAGGAGGGGTCTGCCGGTGCCTGTGTCAGCGCCGGGAACACCGGGGCGTTAATGGCCACCGCCCGCTTTGTGCTGAAAATGCTGCCGCTGGTCGACCGCCCGGCGATTATCACCGCCATGCCGACGATTCAGGGGCGAACCTGGATGCTTGATCTCGGGGCCAATGTCGATTGCCAGGCGACCCATCTGTTCCAGTTTGCGGTGATGGGCGGGGAGCTGGTGAGCGCCATTGATGATGCGATTCAGACCCCGCGCATCGGTCTGCTTAACATCGGCCAGGAGGAGATTAAGGGGAATGAGCAGGTGAAACAGGCCCATGAGCTGCTAACCCGCTCCGACCTGAACTATATCGGCTATGTTGAGGGGGATGCGATCTTTAAGGGCGGGGTCGATGTGATCGTCTGCGACGGCTTCGTCGGCAACGTCGCGCTCAAGAGCAGCGAAGGGGTGGCCAAGATGATCAGCCACTTTATCCGCCAGGAGTTTCGCCGCAACTTGCTGACCCGCCTTAGTGCGCTCTTTGCGCTGCCGGTGCTGCGCCGACTGCGCCGCACCATCGACCCGCGCCGCTACAACGGGGCTAGCCTGTTGGGGCTGCGCGGCATTGTGATTAAAAGCCATGGTGGGGCCGACGTTGTGGCCTACGAAAACGCCATCGGCATCGCCAAAAAGGCCATCGAAAACAACGTCTCCGCCCGCATTTCCGAGCGCGTGGCGACCCAACTGCAAAGCAGGACCGAGCCATGACCAGTGCGCGGATTATCGGTACCGGCAGCTTTTTGCCGGAACGGATACTGACCAATCAGCAGTTAGAACAGATGGTGGAGACCACCGATCTCTGGATTCGCGAACGAACCGGAATCCGCCAGCGCCACATCGCCGCCCCGGAAGAGACCACCTGCGACCTCGCCGAACAGGCGGCACGCCGGGCGATGAGTGCTGCGGGCAAGGGGCCGGAGGAGATCGACCTGATTATTGTCGCGACCACCACCCCCGATCAGGTCTTTCCCAGCACCGCCTGTCTCCTGCAATCCCGCCTCGATATTCACGGCTGTGCCGCTTTCGATATTCAAGCGGTTTGCACCGGCTTTATCTACGCCCTCGGGGTGGCCAACAGTTTTATCCGCTCCGGGGCCGCCCGCTGCGCCTTGGTGATTGGTGCCGAGACCCTCTCCCGCATCGTCGATTGGAGTGACCGCCAGACCTGTGTGCTTTTCGGCGACGGGGCCGGGGCGGTGGTGCTGGAGGCGGCAGAGACCCCCGGTATTATCTCTACCCACCTCCACGCCGATGGCGACTACGAGAGCCTGTTACGGGTTCCCGTTGGCATCTCCAAGGGGTACCATAAGCTTCAGCAGGAGCAGGCCTTCATCGAAATGAAAGGCAATGAAGTCTTTAAGATGGCGGTCACGACCCTTGGGCGGATTGTGGATGAGACGCTGGAGGCGAACCAGATGAAAAAAACCGATATAGACTGGCTGATTCCCCACCAGGCCAACATTCGGATTATCAATGCCACCGCCAAAAAGCTACGCATGGCGATGGATCGGGTGGTGGTAACCGTCGATACCCACGGCAACACCTCCGCCGCCTCGGTCCCCTTGGCCCTGGATGTGGCAGTACGCGATGGCCGTATCCGGCGCGGAGATACCCTGCTGCTGGAGGCTTTCGGCGGCGGCTTCACTTGGGGATCGGTGTTGGTTAAGTACTAGGGCCGAAGAGAGCGAACAGAGGAGAGCTTTATGATGTTGGAACAAGAGATTGCACTGGTTACTGGAGCGAGTCGAGGAATTGGGGCCGCAGTTGCGGATCGTCTGGGCGCTGCCGGTGCTAGAGTGGTTGGCACCGCCACGAGCGAGGCGGGCGCGGAGGCGATTAGCCAGCGCTTTAGTGCGGCGGGAATCAAGGGGAGTGGCATGGTGCTTGATGTCACCGACTCCGCTTCGGTTGAGGCGCTGATGAGCGCCGTCCACGAGCAGTTCGGAACCCCTACCATTCTGGTGAATAACGCAGGCATAACCCGTGACGGCTTGTTGATGCGAATGAAAGAGGAGGATTGGGAGGCTGTTATTGAGACCAACCTCACCGCCCTGTTTCGTCTGGCCAAGGCCTCGCTGCGCGGCATGACCAAGGCCCGCCGGGGACGCATTATTAACATCGGCTCAGTCATCGGGGCGAGTGGTAACGCCGGACAGGCTAACTACGCCGCCGCCAAGGCCGGATTGATCGGCTTCACCAAATCCCTTGCTCGCGAGGTGGGCGCACGCAGCATTACCGTAAACGCCGTCGCCCCCGGTTTTATCGATACCGACATGACCCGCGAGCTACACGCCGACTACCGTCAGGCGTTGCTGCAACAGATCCCGCTGGCCCGCTTCGGCGAGGTGAATGACATCGCCGAGGCGGTGCTTTTCCTCGCCTCGCCGGGGGCAGCTTACATCACCGGAGAAACCCTGCATGTCAATGGCGGGATGTATATGGCATAGAGGCTACCTATGATTTCCCGTAACGGCTCCGAGCGGAGTTGTCGAAAGCGGGACGGTATCGCTTTTATCTTGCCGCATTTGCCCATACAATAGCCGATGCCTGAGAGAGGCTCTGTATCCAATTTGAGAGGAACTGATCAACATGTCCATTGAAGAGCGAGTAAAGAAGATCGTCGTCGAGCAACTCGGGGTAAAAGAGGAGGAGGTGACCAATGAGGCCTCTTTCGTCGACGATCTGGGGGCCGACTCCCTGGATACCGTGGAGCTGGTCATGGCGCTGGAGGAGGAGTTCGAGACCGAAATCCCCGATGACGAAGCCGAAAAGATCACCACCGTACAGCAGGCTATAAACTACATTAACGCACATCTGTGATTGCGTCACCATCCTGCTGTCAAGTTGGCAGGGAGCGCCGCAACGCGGTCGCTCCCTATCCCGATTACTTTCCCATATAAAGGGGTAAGACTCCGATGTCTGAGAGAAGGGTCGTGGTCACCGGACTGGGTATGGTCTCACCGGTTGGTCATACAGTTGCCGAATCCTGGGAGAATATTTTAGCGGGTAAAAGTGGGATTCAACCCATTACCCACTTCGATATCACCCCATTCAGCACACGTTTCGGGGGGCCGATCTACGGATTTGATGTCACCCAATATATCTCCAAAAAAGATGTTCGCAAGATGGATAAGTTTATCCACTACGGTCTTGCCGCCGGTTGCCAGGCGATTGAGGATGCCGGGCTAACCGTGACCGAAGCGAACGCAACCCGAATTGGTGTGATGATCGGTTCGGGAATCGGCGGCATTACCGGAATTGAAACCAGCTACCAAGCCTACCTTGATGGCGGGCCGCGTAAGATCTCCCCGTTTTTCGTTCCGGCCAACATTATCAACATGGTCGCCGGCAATCTGTCGATCAAGTACGGATTGAAAGGGCCGAACTACTCCATCGTCTCGGCCTGTAGCACGGGTGCCCACAACATTAGCGAAGCCGCCCGCCTGATCCGCCACGGGGTGGTCGATGCGATGATCGCCGGGGGGGCAGAGATGGCCACTTCACCGGTCGGCCTCGGCGGTTTTGCCGCCGCCCGCGCCCTCTCCACCCGCAACGATGACCCGCAGGGGGCCAGCCGCCCCTGGGATCGCGAGCGTGACGGCTT
>SLIM01000358.1 GCA_007135625.1 Gammaproteobacteria bacterium | reverse complement strand
TCACCGTCCTTGCTTCTTTGGAGCAAGTTGTTTACTCTCTAAAAAGATGATTATCCATTTTCGAATGATTACGGAGTCGCGTCAATGAGCCACAAAAATAGCGCCAATTCCCCCCTCTACCTAGTACTCATCAGTATTCACGGGTTGATTCGTGGAAAAGACCTGGAACTAGGCCGGGATGCCGACACCGGAGGGCAGACCAAGTATGTAGTAGAGCTGGCACGAGCGCTAGGAGAGCGCGAAGATGTAGAACGGGTCGATCTGCTCACCCGCCGGGTGGTGGATGGCGCGGTAAGCGGTGACTACGCAGTGACCCTAGAGGCACTGGGACCGAAAGCGCAGATTGTACGCATTGATGCCGGGCCAGAGGGGTATATTGCCAAGGAGCAGTTATGGGATCACCTCGACAGCTTCGCCGATAACGTAGCGACCTGGCTGCGGGAACAGCACCGACTACCCGACCTCCTGCATAGCCACTACGCCGATGCAGGCTATGTCGGCTCGCGCCTCGCCAACCTGCTGGAGCGGCCACTGCTCCATACCGGCCACTCGCTAGGGCGGGTAAAAGCACAGCGGCTGCTGGCCGGAGGGCTGCACCGTGAAGAGGTAGAGCGGCGCTACAACATGGCGCGGCGGATTGATGCGGAAGAAGATACCCTTGCGGTAGCGAGAATGGTGATCGCCAGCACCGAAAATGAAGTAGAAGAGCAGTATGGTCTTTATGACCACTACCAACCGAAGCAGATGCGGGTAGTGCCGCCGGGAACTGACCTGCGGCGCCTCACCCCACCGCAAGGGAACGAGCTAAAAGGGGCAGTATTTAGCGAGTTATCACGCTTCCTGCGCGAGCCGAAGCGACCGCTCGTGTTGGCGCTATCGCGCCCCGATGAGCGCAAAAATCTAGCGACCCTCGTGGAGGCGTATGGCGAGTCGGAAGAGTTGCAGCGAATGGCCAATTTGGTAATAGTAGCGGGCAATCGGGAGGATATTCGCGACTTCGAGCAAGGGGCGCGGGGAGTGTTAACGGAGCTGCTGCTGCTAATCGACTCCTACGACCTCTACGGCAAAGTAGCACTGCCCAAGCACCATACCGCCGACCAGGTATCGGAGTTCTACCGTTTGGCGGCATTGCTCAAGGGAGTCTTCATCAACCCCGCGCTAACGGAGCCGTTTGGCCTCACCCTCATCGAGGCGGCAGCGAGTGGGTTACCGATTGTAGCCACCGAGGATGGAGGGCCTCGCGACATTATTCGTCACTGCAAAAACGGCTTTCTGGTCGATCCGCTGGACAAAGAGGAGATCGCCAAGTCGCTGCTCAAGGTGTTGAGTAACTCGACGGCATGGCAGCGAATGGCAACAGCGGGGCTGCGCGGAGTAACCCGTCACTACTCATGGGAGGCCCACGCCGAGCGCTACCTGCAAGAGATTCGCCCTCTAATCGAGCTGCGCGACGAGCTACCGCCACGCCCCCCTCTGCACCGTCGGCGAATGCTCTTTCACGACCGGGCGATCTTTACCGACCTCGATCAAAACCTGTTGGGCGATCCCCAGTCACTAGCGGATTTTGTCGCAGTGGTACGAGAGAATCGCAAATGCGCCACCTTCGGCATCGCCACCGGGCGCTCGCTAGAGTCGGCACTCACCAGCATGCGCCGCTACGGCATCCCGCAACCCGATATTTTGATCACCCGAGTAGGCACCGAGATCTACTACTCCCCGCAGTTAACCAAAGATAACGCCTGGGAGCGGCATATTGAGTTCCTCTGGCAGCCGGTGCGCATTAAGCGGCTACTGGCGGGACTACCGGGGCTGCAATTACAGCCACGCAAAGAGCAAAGCAAGTATAAAATCAGCTACTACATCGACACCCAGCAGGCCCCCTGCCTGGAGGAGATTCAAAGCCTACTGCGCCAAGCCGAGTTATCGGTCAATATCTACTTGGCCTTTGGGCAGTTTCTCGATGTGATCCCGGTACGCGCCTCAAAGGGCTTCGCACTGCGCTGGTATGCCGAGCAGTGGGGGATTCCGCTAGAGCATATCCTCGCCGCCGGGGGATCGGGGGCGGATGAAGATATGATGCGCGGCAACACCTTAGCCGTGGTAGTCGCGAACCGCCACGGCGAAGAGTTGTCGCACCTATCGAATGCAGACCGGATCTACTTTGCCGAGCATAGCTACGCCGCCGGGATTCTGGAAGCGATTGAGCATTATGACTTTTACGGTAGCTGTAGCGTGCCTCGGGAGGAGGAAGCATGAGAAGCATCGTCGAGGGGATGAATGAGCCGTTACTCATCTGCTGCGACATGGATCGTACCCTGCTGCCCAACGGAGAGCAGCCGGAGTCACCGCTGGCGCGTCCGCTGTTTGCCCGCATGGCGGCGCGACCGGGGGTGCAGCTCGGCTATGTCACCGGGCGGCACCTGGCGCTGGCGCTGGATGCGATTCGCCGCTACCGGGTACCGCTACCCGACTACCTGGTGTGCGATGTCGGCACCTCCATCTACAGCCTGCAGGGCGAGCAGTGGCAGCTCTGGGAAGAGTGGTCAGAACACTTGGCGGAAGATTGGCGGGGGAGCGAGCAGGCCGACCTGGCGGAGCTATTCGCCGATCTGCGCGAGTTGACCCTGCAAGAGCCGGTCTGTCAGGCCCGTTTCAAGCTCAGTTACTACGCTGCCGCCGAGGTGGAGCCGCAGACCCTGCTGCGGCGCATGCGTGAGCGGCTGACCGAACACGCGATCCGCGCCGAGCTGATCTGGAGCGTTGACGAGACCACCGGCACCGGGCTGCTCGACTTGATCCCGCTAGGGGGGAGCAAGCGCCATGCGGTGGAGTATTTGATGGTCTACTCGGGGGCCGGCTATGAGCGGACGCTGTTTGCCGGGGATAGCGGCAATGACCTGCCGGTGCTGATCAGCCCGATTCAATCGGTGCTGGTGGCCAATGCTACCGAGACGGTGCGCAGCGAAGCGCTGCGCCGGGCAGCAGAGGCGGGGAACCTGGAGGCTCTCTACACTGCACGCGGCGGCTATTTGGGGATGAATGGCAACTACAGCGCGGGGATTCTGGAGGGGGCGAGCCGCCGCTACCCCGAGCTGCGAAGCTGGCTGGAGGCAACCGAGGAGGGAAGATGCGACCGATAATTTTTGGCGAAGTACTGTTTGACCGTTTTCCCGATGGTAGCGTAGTTCTAGGCGGGGCACCCTTTAATGTCGCCTGGAATCTGCACGCCTTCGGTCTCAACCCGCTGCTCATCTCCCGCGTCGGCGACGATCCGCTGGGGCGCGAGATTCGCGGGGCGATGCAAGCTCACGGGATGGAGTGCAGCGGGCTGCAACTCGACTCCGCCCACCCCACCGGCACGGTCGAGGTGACTCTCGACAAGGGGCAGCCGAGCTATGAGATTGTCGCCGAGCGGGCGTGGGACTTTATCGACCACCGCCAGATTCCCCCACTGCGCGAGCCGCTGCTGCTCTACCACGGTAGCCTTGCGGCGCGTCATGCGGTCTCGGCGGAGAGCTTGCGGCCGTTGCGCAAGCGGGCCGAGGGTGCGATCTTTTTTGATGTCAACCTGCGTGATCCCTGGTGGAGCCGTGAGCAACTCACCGCGCTGCTCCACGGGGTGCGCTGGATTAAGCTCAATGATGCCGAGCTGGAGAGTCTTGCGACTGCGCAAGCCGACCCTGCCGCCTGCCGCGCTGCCTGGGGGAGTGAGCAGTTGATCCTCACCCGGGGCGAGGCCGGGGCCGAGCTGTGGAGGGCTAACGCTCCGGTAGTGCGAATTGCGCCGAGCGGTCGCGTGGTGGTGGCCGATACCGTTGGGGCCGGTGATGCCTTTGCTAGCGTGCTGCTGGTCGGTCTGCTGCGTAGCTGGAGCCTCGCCGATACTTTGCACCGCGCCCAGGCTTTCGCCTCGCAGGTGGTTACCCTGCGCGGTGCGACTACCACTGATCGCGCTTTTTATCGGCGGGTGGTGGAGGGGTGGGGGGGGTAGCTTGGGAAGAGCTTGTGGACTCCAATGTGAAGCTGTCGTCCAGGATCTGGAATTTACTGTAGACTCTAGAATCTACTGTAAGGTATACTGCATGAGGTCTGGTGAATCAAGTAGAGGAGTTTATCTGGGTGCGACTCAAAGTGAAGCGTTGAGCTATACTAAGCGAAAGGCCACCCACACACGAGGAAACATGACATGACCACAAACAAGATTAATGATGAGGATCTTTTTCGTGATCTCCACAATAATGCTCGCTTAAAAGAAGCCGTTCAAAGTTTGCTGCACATTGTAAAGAATGCAGAAGGAGACGTAATTCTTGCCGACACAGCAGAGGAGAAAATCGCTGAAGAACTCCGAAGGATCGGGGTAGTGGCCATGGAAACCTGGGCAGAAGATCGCGTGGAAGAGATCTCCAGCACCTGCGAGAACGAGCCAAGTATCCGCCGTGCGGGTAAAAAAAACTCTACTGGCATAGCTCGTTAGGTGTTATTGAGGTTGAAGAGCCTTTGTTTCGTAGTGGAACACGAACTCTTCGTCCATTTGCCGAGAGTGCCGGGGTAGGGACTCGTCACTGCTCCCCTCGGTTGCAACGAGCCGTGACCGATCTGGGGGCCGACCTTCCCTTTTCCCAAGCTGCTATAAAGTTAAAAGAACACTATGGGGTTGTCTTGGCCGTGGAGACGGTGCGCCGAATCGTAGAGTCCCATGGCGAGGCCATTTTTGAGAGCCAAGAATTTGAAGAGGCCTGGCCGACCACGCCAGGGAAGGAGTGGGTGGTTGTGCAGACTGATGGAGGAATGGTACCCATCGTGCAGACCGATGCGAAACAGGTAGATCGCCGCAAGGGGAAAAAATTGGAGTGGAAGGAGCTGAAGCTTAGCATCGCATACACGCCAGGTAGTGTGACTTCGTTCTATGGGGGTACCCTGACCGGCGGGGTCGATGAAACGGGCCGACAACTTTTTGACTGCGCCTGTCATGCGGGCTTTGGCTCCAACAGCCAAGTCCACGCAGTCGGTGACGGCGCAAGCTGGATCGCTAACCAAGTCGATGAAAAGTTTGGGAGTCATGGACACTATCTGGTGGACTTCTATCATGTCTGTGAGTACCTGTCTGCTGCCGCTGAAACATGCGCCGAGGCCGAAGCTAAGGTGTGGTTGGAACAGCAGAAGGTGCATCTCAAAGCGAATCAAAGCGCAAC
>SLIM01000053.1 GCA_007135625.1 Gammaproteobacteria bacterium | reverse complement strand
TGCGAGATGCGAGGTGCGAGATGCGAGGTGCGAGGTGCGAGGTGCGAGATGCGAGGTGCGAGATGCGAGGTGCGAGATGCGAGATGCGAGATGCGAGGTGCGAGATACGAGATGCGAGGTGCGAGGTGCGAGATGCGAGGTGCGAGATGCGAGGTGCGAGGTGCGAGATGCGAGGTGCGAGGCCTACTTCTCGAACCTCGAGCCTCGAACCTCGCACCTCGAGCCTCGAACCTCGAGCCTCGAACCTCGAGTCTCGCACCTCGAATAAGGTATTACTATGAAGCTTGATCGCAACGAGGGCAGCGGGGTGCGCCTACTGCTCTGGCTCGGATTTGGACTGCTGACCCTCCTCTCGATCCTGCTTATGGTGCAGATCGACCGGCAGTGGCAGCGGATGGGGGAGATGACCCGCATTTTGCAGGAGCAGGCCGAGGATATCCGCCGCACCCGAGGGCTACTGCGTGACCTCGAACAGCGGATGCGCAGCGGCCAAGTGGCTCCGCTGGTGGCTGGGGAGCTGCCGAACTCTAGTGCGACCCCGGATGCCTTCGAGCGCGCCCGACGTGCCGCCGAGCGGCCCGACTACGCCAGCGGCGACTGGTTGATGCTCGCCTTCGGCACCGGACTGCGCACCATCACCCCGCTGGTCTCCTCCGATGCCTACGCCAGCGAGGTGCAGAACTACGTCCTGGAGTCACTGCTCACCCGCGACCCCGACACCCTGGAGTGGCGCGGACTGCTCGCCGAGGCGTGGGAGGTCTCCCCCGATGGGATGGTGATCACCTTCCAACTGCGCCGCGACCTCAACTTCTCCGATGGCCAACCGCTCACCGCCCACGATGTCGCTTTTACCTTTGCTTTTATCATGGATGAGACCATCGCCGCACCGCGCAGCCGCGCCTACCTCTCGCGCATCGAACAGGTCACCGCGTTAGACGACTATCGCGTCGAGTTCCGCTTCGCCGAACCCTACTTCAACAGCCTGCAACTCGCCGCCACCCTAGAGGTGCTTCCGGCCCACTTCTACCGCCAATTCCTCGACGACCCGCGCACCTTCAACGAAAGTCGCGGCCTGCTCCTCGGCTCCGGCCCCTACCGCCTCAGCGACCCCCAAGGCTGGACTCCCGACCAAGGGCGAGTGGAGCTGGAGCGCAACCCCCGCTACTGGGGACCGGTCGATCCCCCCTTTGACCGTATCGTCTGGCGCGTCATCGAAAACGACAGCGCCCGCCTCACCACCTTTCGCAACCAGGAGATCGACCTCTACGGCGCACGCCCCCGCGAATACCAGCGGCTCCTCGATGACGACGCGCTGATGCAGCGCAGCCACCACTTCACCTACATGAGTCCCACCGCCGGTTACAGCTACATCGCCTGGAACCAGCAGCGGCGAGGTGAGCCGACCCGCTTCGCCGACCGTCGGGTACGCCTTGCGATGGGCTACCTCACCGATGTCGAGCGGGTCATTGAAGAGGTGATGCTAGGCTACGCCGAACGCGCCGTCAGCCCCTTCGGCCCCCGCTCCCCGCAGCACGACCCGGCCAACCAACTGCTTCCCTTCGACCTTGAACGCGCCAAAGCGCTACTCGCCGAAGCGGGCTACCGCGACCGCAACGGCGACGGCATCCTGCAAGGGGAGGATGGGCGCAACTTCGAGTTCGAACTCACCTTCTTTCAGGACAACGAAGATACACGCCGCATGGTGCTGTTTTTGCGTGACCTCTACGCCCGCGCCGGAATAGTCATGCGCCCACGCCCCACCGAATGGTCGGTGATGCTCGAAAACCTCCGCCAAAAGGACTTTGATGCCATCACGCTGGGCTGGACCTCCGGCATTGAGATCGACATCTTTCAGATGTTCCACTCCTCGCAGAATGTCGAAGGGGGAGATAACTTCATGAGCCACCACGACCCCGAGCTAGATCGCCTGATTGATGCCGCCCGCGCAGAGGTCAATGAGGAGCTGCGCATGGCGCTGTGGCACCAGGCCGAGGCGCGACTGGTCGCCGAACAGCCCTACACCTTCCTGTTTCGCCGCCACACCCTCGCCTTCATGGATCAGCGCATCGCCAACTTGGAGCAGACCGCTCTCGGCATCAACCTAATGGCGGTGCCGGTCGAGGTCTATATTCCAGCGCCCCAGCAGCGCAGGCGTTAGGCCATGGCGGTCTACCTGCTGCGGCGTATTCTCTTAATGGTGCCGACCCTGTTCGGCATCACCCTCGTGGTGTTTGCGGTCATGGCCGCCGCCCCCGGCGGGATTAGCGCCCAGGCACTGGTCGATGGAACCAACCTCGAACCGGAAACCCGCCGCGCCTTAGAGGACTACTACAACCGCCTCTACGGCCTTGACCAACCCGCCCCGATTCAATACCTGCGCTGGCTTAATACCATCTCACCCATCGGCTTTAGCCGCGAGGCCGACGGCAGCTTGGGCGCTTTTACCTTGTGGAAACCCCCCGACCTCGGGATCAGCTTTCGCTACGGACGACCGGTCACCGATCTCCTCGCCGAACGGCTACCGATCACCCTACTGCTTAACCTGATCTCGATCCCGCTGATCTACGCCCTCGCCATCGCCATCGGGGTGCAAGCGGCACGCTCCCACGGCGGACGCTTTGATGTCGCCTCCAATATCGTGCTGCTGGCGCTCTGGTCGGTGCCGACCATGCTCGCCGGGGTGCTGTTTATCGGCTTTTTTGCCTCGGAACAGTATTGGCACTGGTTTCCCACCGCCGGACTGGGGCGACGCGAGGCCCTGGACCAGACCTTTCTCCCCTGGTTTGCCAGCTCCGGCGCACTGCTGGGGTGGCTGCTGCTGGTGGTGCTAGCGACTAGCCTACTGGTCTGGGCAGCGGCCCGCGCCCCTGCCCACTGGCGTCGCATCGGCGGTACCCTGCTGGGGGCCGGGCTAGGCTACCTAATGGCCAGCGACCTGCAAGGGGGAGTGCCAACCCTGCTCCATCTACTGCTCGCGCTCGGCGGAGGGCTACTCCTCGCCGCCCTCGCTACCCTCACCAGCAGCGGCCTGCGCATCGCCCTGGCCGGGATGGTCGGCTGCGCCACCGCCATCGGCCTCGCCCACTTCAGCGGAGTCGCACCGGAACAGAGCGGCTACCTCTTTGATCGCGCCTGGCACCTCGTCCTCCCGGTGATCGCCCTCTCCTACGGCAGCCTCGCCTTCCTCGCCAAACTCACCCGCTCCTCACTGCTGGAAAACCTGAGCGCCGACTACGCCCGCACCGCTCGGGCCAAAGGGGTGGACGAAGAGAGCGTACTGTGGCGACACGTCTTTCGTAACTCCCTGCTGCCGCTCATCACCGTCTCCGCCACCCTACTGCCGAGCCTGCTCGCCGGCTCGGTGATCGTCGAGAGCATCTTCAGTATCGACGGCATGGGCAAGCTCGCCGTCGAAGCGGTGCAGACCCGCGACCGCGAGCTGGTCCTCTCGGTCACCCTCATCTCCGGCCTGCTCACCCTCGCCGGCTACCTCCTCGCCGACATCGCCTACGCCATCGCCGACCCGCGAGTGAGCTATGCCTGAAGCCGCTCCTCCCCACTCCTGGTCGCGCCAAGTCGTCGGCACCCTGCTGCTACGCACCAGCGCCCGCCTCGGGCTGGCCTGGATCGGACTGCTGGTTGTGGTCTCCGCCCTCGCCCCACTACTCGCCAACAGCCACCCCCTGCTGCTGCGTGTCGCCGACCAGACCAGCAGCCCCGCACTCGCCCACCTGGAACCGCTCGACTGGCTCTGGTTCAGTGGTCTGCTACTGGCGCTCCTGGTCGCCTGGCTGCCACTGCGTGCCTGGCTCCGCCTCACCCTCTGGCTCGGCGGCACCGCCCTAAGCGCCCTGCTCGCCTACACCCTGGTCGCCCCCCCGCTGCTCACCATCCACGAGCAGTACCGTGAGCTGGAAGCCAGCGGCCAAGTCGAATGGATTCTCCGCGCCCCCATCCCCTACTCCCCAAAAGATTACCTGCGTGACTACGGCGACACCGGTATCGAGGCCCCCCTCGCCGCCACAGAGGCGGGTCGCTACCACTGGTTTGGTACCGAAGAGAACGGGGCCGATGTTGCCGCCCGTATGATTCACGCCGCCCGCATCGCCCTCGGCATCGGCTTTATCGCCACCGGCATCGCCCTCCTGATTGGCACCCTAATCGGTGGCCTGATGGGTTACTTCTCCGGGATTATCGACATGATCGGAATGCGCGTGGTCGAAATTTTTGAGTCGATTCCGACCCTCTTTCTGCTGCTCACCTTCGTCGCCTTCTTCGGACGCTCCATCTATATGATGATGATTATTATCGGCATCACCTCCTGGTCAGGCTACGCCCGCTACGTCCGCGCCGAGTTTCTCAAACTGCGTGAGCAGGAGTTTGTGCAGGCCGCTGTTGCCTGCGGCCTACCGCTACACTCGATCCTCTTTCGCCACATTCTCCCCAACGGCCTTGCTCCGCTGCTGGTCGCCGCCAGCTTCGGGGTCGCCTCCGCGATCCTCGCCGAGGCGACCCTCAGCTTCCTCGGACTCGGCCTGATCGATGACCCCTCCTGGGGGCAGATGCTCAACCAGGCGGTTCAATCCTCGACTTTCAACTGGTGGCTCGCCCTCTTTCCCGGCGGGGCGATTTTCCTTACCGTTTTCGCCTACAACCTCATCGGCGAAGCGTTGCGCGATGCAGTCGATCCGCATGCGTAGTCGAGGTTCGAGATTCGAGGTGCGAGACACGAGGTTCGAGGTGCGAGGTTCTAGGCGCGAGGTGCGAGGTTCGAGGTTCGAGGTTCGAGGTTCTTCGAGGTTCGAGGTGCGAGGTTCTAGGCGCGAGGCACGAGACACGAGGTGCGAGAAATGAGACCGGAGATGCCAGCAGACCCAAGATCCAAGACCCAAGATCCAAGGCCAGAGGCCCCCCCCTCGCACCTCGCACCTCGCCCCTCGAATCTGAAAAATTCCGAGACCCAAGATCCAAGGCCAGAGGCCCCCCTCTCGCACCTAGAACCTCGCGCCTCGGGCCTAGAACCTCGCACCTCGCACCTCGAATCTAACCTACTCACCATTGACCGCCTAACCACCGAACTGACCCGCGACGGCAGCGACTGGCAAGCTGCTGTCCTCAACCTCTCGCTCACCCTCCAGCGCGGCGAGACCTACTGCCTGGTCGGGGAGTCGGGCAGTGGTAAATCGGTCACTGC
>SLIM01000324.1 GCA_007135625.1 Gammaproteobacteria bacterium | reverse complement strand
GCCGCAAGGCGGCTCCTTTTGGTTGGAGTACGCGCCTTGGCGTGTGACGGCCCAAGGGCACTACTCCAAACGGGTCAGGGGTGGGCGGGATAGTCGGTATAGCCCTTTTCGCCGCCGCCGTAGAAGCTGTCGCGATCCGCTTCATTGAGGGGCCAGTCGTGTTCCAGCCGTGCGGGGAGGTCGGGGTTGGCGATGAAGGGAACGCCGAAGCCGACGAGGTCGGCCAGGCCCTCGTCAATGGCGGCCTTGGCGCGGGGAGCATCGTAGCCGCCACAGAGGATGATGGGGCCGGAGAAGGCCGCACGTATCTTCGGCAGAAAACCGTCCGGTATAGATGGCATACCAAAGGTAGCCTGGTCGTTGAGGTGCAGGTAGGCGATGGCGCGGCGGTCTAGCTCCTTGGCAAGGTAGATAAAGGTCGCCTCCATCTCGTCGTCTTCGGGCATGGCGTTGAACTGGCCGTTGGGGGAGATGCGCACCCCGGTGCGCTCCATGCCGATGGCATCGGCCACCGCGTCAAGGGTCTCCAGCAGAAAGCGACAGCGGTTTTCTACCGAACCGCCGTAGTCGTCCTGCCGCTGATTCACCTTGGCGTTAAGGAACTCATCGAACAGATAGCCGTTGGCGGCGTGAATCTCCACCCCGTCGAGACCCGCTTCCCGGGCGTTGCGGGCGGCCTGGACGAAGGCCTCGCGCACCCGCTGGATACCCTCGGCATCGAGGGCTTGGGGGCGACTGGTGGGGACGTTACCGGGGTTGCCGTCTTGATCATAGGCGAAACAGCTCGCCCCTTCCGGCTGTTCGTCGCTGGGGCCTTCGGGGGCGGCACCCTCGGGTTGCAGGCTGGTGTGGGAGACCCGCCCCACATGCCAGATCTGGGCGAAGAGGTGGCCGTTCTTCTGGTGTACCGCCTCGGCGATACGCCCCCAGCCGCTGACCTGCTCCGGGGTGTAGATGCCCGGCGTCCAGAGATAACCCCGCCCCTGGGGCGAGACGGGCGTGCCTTCGGTGATCATCAACCCGGCGCTGGCGCGTTGGGCGTAGTACTCCGCCATTAGCGCCGTGGGCGCATCCCCCTCGCCAGCGCGACAGCGGGTCATGGGGGCCATGACGATGCGGTTGCTGAGTTCCAGCGGACCGAGTTTGACGGGGTTGAACAGGGCGTGGGACATAAGACCTCCTGGGTCATTGTAAACGTAATCATTGGTTTCGAGGTTATTCACCGACCCGCGACAAAGCGGACTCCACAACCTTTTTTGACAGATAAAGCCCGTTCTTCATCATATTTTCGATAACAGGACGCGCTTGGGCGATCAGCCCGCGCTGTTTTGCGGCAAGGACTAGTCCCAGCGTACCCCTGAGCGGAATGCCCAGGGAGGAGGCGCACCGCCGCCCCGCCAAGTCGTCGATGATCGCCTCCAGATGGTACTCCCGCGCTAGGGCGATCACCGCAGATTCACCAGGGCCAAGGTTCCAGGTCACCACCTGAGGCGGAATCTCAATCGCGGGCCTGACGGATAACCAGGAAGTTTCGGAAATTGCGCGGGCAGAAATATCCTCGCGCCCGCGCCGCAGAATTTCGCCTGCTACCGCGTCCGGTACCCACACTTCCGGGGAAAAGGCCTGGAGCAGCTCCAGATAGCCGCTACGCGAGAGAAAGATCAGCGGCGATGCGTTGATGATCGCCGGTTCAGCCACGGGCAAGCTCGCAGTCCAGATCCTTGAAATCGACCAAGAAGGAGTCCCTTTCGAGGCGGGCCAGCGCCAGCAGAAAATCAGTACGATCCAGTCCGGCGATCTCCGCCGCCCACTCCTGCGATACCCTCCCTTGCTGGTACCACTGCACAGCAATCGCCAACTGCACCTCGCGCCCCAGCTCCTCCGGCCGGTAGCGTAACGAGGCGAGCGCGGCATCCGGAACCACCACATCGACATGGGCCATCTCAATATCTCCTAGCATCTCGTTATCGACCGCTTCGCCTCGGGGCGGAACAAAGGAGAGGAAATCCAGCCGCCTAAGCCAGAATATACCCCTGATCGGGAGTACCGTCAAGATTTCTTTGGGGTCTTTCCGGCCACCGAAGACCACCGAAGGGCAATGATAAAGCAGAAACTGGCCTGCCGGGAGGTGTTTGAGGCGGCTGTCGCGGCAGGGAGAGGGAAGGAAAAAAGCGACTTTCGCGCAAACGGCAACAGCCCGTCCCGCAGCCCCCTCGGCAGACCGCTACCAGGCTACCAGAAGACCCGTTGATCGTACTCGAACGAAGGCTCGGGCTGGGCGCTGGTATAGTTATAGCCGCTAGCTCGGGTGATTTCGATCCACAGTCTGCGCCAAAAGTGGTAGAATAGGGCGATATCTCCATGTTGCTTAACCAGTGGGAGGATGCAGTAATGAGTGAGACGCTAAAAAAGAACATCAAAAAGGGATTTTCGCGGCACCTCGCCCAGTTCTATGAAAAAACAAAGGCTTTTCCAAAGAGCCTACATAGACCCGTAACGGTTGAGTAGAATACAATGCGCACTCCCCGCTGCTACCTGGAGCGTCCGCTGGATGGCGGTTGCGAGATCGCCCTTGACCCTGAGCCGCGCAACCACTGCATTCGGGTGCTACGACTGCAAGCGGGTGACCCGTTAATTCTGTTTAACGGGGACGGTTACGACTACCCCGCCACGCTAATTACGGCGCAGCGGCAGCAGGCCACGGTACGCCTGGGTACTCGCTGCGAAAACCGTAACGAACCGATGTTGGCAGTTCATCTCGGACTGGGCGTAACCAAAGGGGATTCGATGGAGTTGGCGCTGCAAAAAGCGGTGGAGCTGGGGGTTAGTGAGATCTCCCCGCTCCACTGCCAGCGCAGCGTTAGCCGCATCCATAGCGACCGCACGGCAAAACGCATGGAGCGCTGGCGCGGCATCCTCATTGCCGCCTGCGAACAGTGCGGACGTAGCCGCCTGCCGACCCTCCACCCACCGCGCCCGCTCTCCGACTGGCTCGCCTCCATCGGCCCAGAGAGCGCCCGTCGCCTGCTGCTCGAACCGCGCAGTACGCAGGGGTTGAGTGCGATCGAGCCAGCCGCTTCGGTGGTGCTGCTGATCGGCCCCGAGGGGGGGGTGAGCGAGGGGGAGCGAAGCCTTTCTGCACTACATGGTTTTCAGGAGATCCACCTCGGCCCGCGTATTTTGCGTGCAGAAACCGCCCCAATCGCCGCACTTGCCGCCCTGCACGCCCTCTGGGGCGACTTGCAATAAGGGGTGAGGGGGGAACTTCCGCCGACTTCAACAGACCCTAAAACAGCCAGATAAGCGAATTTTCTCTAGTAATTTATTAGCTTTTGGTGTTTAATCAGAGCCTCTCCATCGTGAGCGCCTAGCGGCGAAGCTGCGGAGGTCTTATTCCGTATCATCGATGGAGTATAAACCGGCGCTTATGGAGCTGCGTCCTCCCACCCATTGCACTCCCACGGATAGAGGGTCTGCCCAGGGTGATTCGTGCATGAAAACCAAACCAACCGTGACCACCGACCACAAGCCAGCTCGACTATGACCGCAAAGTTCTACTCTTACTTTGGCATTCGCACCCAGGAACGGAGCAAAGCCCTCTGGTTCTTCCTGCTGATGCTGGCGATCAGCCTCTTCTACACCTTGGCATCAACCATCGGGGATGCACTGTTTATCGACAAAATCGGTGAAGAGCGGATTCACCGTATGCTGCCTTGGTATTATGTCGGTGTCGCCATCGCCACCATCACCGTCACCTGGACGGTTGATTGGTTCCTCGACCGCCGCCAAAAGCTCGCCCTGTTCGTGGTGCTGGAGCTACTCTTTGCGCTAAGTGTACTGCTGCTGCGCTGGGGGCTGGAGTTGACCGACGAAGAGTGGCTCTATTTTGTCATCATGGTCTGGTTGGAGGTGATCGGCCTCATCAGCCTGACCATATTTTTCTCTTTTATGGGGGATTTTTACACCTCCCGCGATGCGCGTAGGCTCTATGGCTTTATCAATGGTGGCTACCCACTGGGCAACCTGATTATGGGCTTTAGCATCACCCCGATGCTGCTTTTTATCGCCGCTGAGGATCTGCTGATCCTCGCGGCCATCCTGATTGCTCTGGTGGCGATCATTCCGCTGCGTATCCACCGCCAGGAGGCGATGGTGATCGACCGCGAGAAACAGCGCGAACTCACCGGAGATGCCCCGCTGCGCAAGGTTCTCGGCCACCCCTTTGTGCTGCTGATCTTTCTGATGATCGTTGCCGACCTCTTCTACTTCGTCTTCATTGACTTTGAACTCAAGATCATGGCCGCCAGAGAGTTCGGCAAAGAGGAGCTAGCCGCCTTCTTTGGCCAGCTCTATGGCGTGGTCGGGCTGGTCCAGATCGTCATTCAGTTTGTTTTAGTCTCTTGGCTACTGCGTAAATTCGGCATTCTCAGCAGCTTGATGATTAACGCCATTCTAGCGCTGCTGGTGATCTTCGCCTTCGCCCTGCACCCCACCCTGATGCTCATCGCCCTCGCCAATATCGCCCGCTACGCCTTCTCCGAGACCCTTGATGTTCCGGCCCGCGAGCTGCTCTACTTCCCCCTCGCCGGTCGCCTGCGCGAACGCGCCCAGACCTTTGCCAACGGCATTTTGGCCCCCCTGGCGCAGGGGCTGGCGGGGCTGACCCTGCTGCTGCTGGTGCCGCTACTCAGTGGTATCATCAGCCTGGCGGTCTTTGCCATGCTCTTTGCGGGGATCTGGCTCTACGCCATCTATCGCCTCTTTCCGCTCTACCAAAAAGCGCTCGAAGACTCGCTCGTCAACTGGGATTTTAACCCGGAAAATATCGACCGCCTCCTCGAACAGAAGGGGAGCCGGGGAATCTTTCGGCGACTGGTCGAGGAGCAGCGCTTTGCCGAAATCATCGCCCTGCTGGAGTTTGTCCCCTCGCACAGCAACATCGACTTTCGCGATGATTTCTACACCCTGCTGCGCATCAATGATGGTCCCACCCGCCTCAAAGTATTGGAACTGATCAAAAACCGCCCCGGCGAGTTTGACTTCAGCGAAGTTCGCCCACTGCTTGATGACCCCGAGGAAGAGGTAGCCGCAATGGCGGTGGAGGTCTACTGCCTGCTGCGCAAGGAGGATGCCTTCGAAGAGGTCTCCCCCTATTTAGAGCATGAAGTGCTCACGATCCGGGTTGCCGCTAAAGCGAGCCTAGCACTGCACGG
>SLIM01000040.1 GCA_007135625.1 Gammaproteobacteria bacterium | reverse complement strand
GGGATACGCGGACCGCGCTCAATCCCCAGCGCAGTGAACAGCTCCTGCTCCTCCAGCAGAGCCAGCAGGTCGTGCTCCGGCAGCATCCGCTGCACCAGCAGCCCGCGCTGGTCACGCACCTCGACCGCCACACGCCCCTCGCCAGAGTGAGCGAGCAGCGCGTGCACCAACTGCTCCCAAGTGGCCACCTCACGCGCCCCGACCCGCAACGGCTGATCGCCCGGCTGAAAGCCCGCCTGCTCGGCCAGCGAACCGGGGATCACCTCGGCGATAACCGGGCGGATACCGGCATCGCCAGTGACCAGCACCAACCAAAATACCGCAATAGCAAGCAGAAAATTGGCCGCCGGACCCGCCACAACAATCGCACTTCGCACCTTCAGCGACTGGCGGTTAAAGGCGCGGTGACGCTCCTCCTCCGGCACCTCCCCCTCCCGCTCATCCAGCATTTTAACGTAACCGCCGAGTGGAATCGCAGCGATCACATACTCCGTCCCATCCTGCTTCCCCCTCCAGCGCCACAGCGGCTTGCCAAAGCCGATAGAGAAGCGCTCAACCTTTACCCCACTGCGGCGTGCCACCCAAAAGTGGCCATACTCATGGACGGTAATGAGAATCGCAATCACCACCAAAAAAGAGAGAATAGTCGTAAGTACTGAGAGCATCATTCCCCCTTTATGTCGCGAGCAACTGCGTCGCCAACTTACGCGCCCGCCGATCAACCGCCAGCAACTGCTCAACCTCACCGATTGGCTCCGCCGGGAGCCGCTCCAAAGTCTCCGCGATCACCTCCGCAATGCGCAAAAAGGGGATACGCCGCTCCAAAAAGGCGGCAACCGCAACCTCATTGGCGGCATTGAGCAGCGCCGGAGCGGTGCCACCGGCACGCGCAGCGGCGTAAGCCAGCGCCAGGCAGGGAAAGCGCTCCAGATCGGGGGGTTCAAAATCGAGTCGAGCAACCCCAAAGAGATCCAGCCCACTCACCCCGGAGGTGATCCGCTGTGGCCAGGCGAGGGCGTGGGCGATAGGGGTGCGCATGTCGGGGTTACCCAATTGAGCCAGAGTGGAGCCGTCGATATACTCCACCAGAGAGTGAATAATACTCTGCGGATGAACCACCACCTCGACCTGCTCAGGAGTCGCATGAAACAGATAACACGCCTCAATCACCTCCAAACCCTTATTCATCATGGTCGCAGAGTCAACCGAAATCTTGCGCCCCATCGACCAGTTGGGGTGGGCGCAGGCCTGCTCCGGGGTCACCCTACGCAACGCCTCCAGCGGGGTCGTGCGAAACGGCCCACCCGAAGCGGTGAGCAAGATGCGCCGCACCCCGCGCCGCGCCAACGGGGTATAGGGGTGTTCCGGAAGGCACTGAAACACCGCATTGTGTTCACTATCAATCGGTAAAATCGTCGCGTTGTGGAGGGCCGCCTGGCGCAGCAGCAGCTCCCCGGAGATCACCAGCGCCTCCTTATTGGCCAGCAGCAGACGCTTGCCACTGCGCACCGCCGCCAGTGCCGGACGCAGCCCGGCGGCCCCCACAATCGCCGCCATGACGTAGTCACAACCGGCCGCCTCCGCCACCCGCTCCACCTCCTGCGGGCCACCGCGCACCGCAATCGCCGGGTGGCTAGCGGCCAGGCGGGTGGCCAACTCGGCGGCGGCCTCAGGATCGGCCATCACCGCCACCTCGGGAGTGAAGCGCTGGCACTGGGCCACCATGCCAGCGACATCGCGGTGCGCGGTCAGGGCCACGACCCGATAGCGCTCCGGGTGACGCGCCAGCACATCCAGGGTACTGACTCCAATCGAGCCGGTGGAGCCGAGAACGGCGACCCCGATCATGCGCTTCGCTCCAGCAGCAGCAGCAGGAACAGCGCAGAGGGAGCGGCGGCAGTCAGGCTGTCGATACGATCCAAAATGCCGCCGTGGCCGGGGAGGAGCTGGCCGCTATCCTTCACCCCGGCGCGACGCTTCATCCAACTCTCCAAGAGATCACCGCTAATCGAGATCACCACCACCACCAGCGTCAGCAGCAGCGCCCAGCCCAGCCCGATCCAGGGCTGCCACCACGCCAGCAGCCCCCCCGCCAAGAGTCCCACCGCCAGCGCCCCCAGCGCCCCCTCCAGGGTCTTGCCGGGACTGACCAAAGGGGCCAACCGCAGCCGCCCCCAGCGCCGTCCGGCGAAGTAGGCCCCGCTATCGGCCCCCCAAATCAGCACCAGCAGCGCGAGCAGCAGCAGCGGCCCGTCGGGTTCACGCCCATGCAGCAGCAGCAGCGCCCACCAAGTCGGCAGCAGCACCACCAGCCCGAGCGCCAGCTTCAGCGGCGAACCGCCGACATCCAGCGGCAGCGGCTGACGCAGCCGCAACAGCCAGAGGCTAGCCCCCAGCCAGGCGACCGCCACCCCCCCCAACAGCCACAAGGCAAAAGAGGAGGGCAGCCACCAGAGCAGCCCGAGCAGCGGAAGATAAGCCGCGCTATAGGCGAGTCGCTGGCGGCGCTCGGCATAGCCAGAGAGTGCCGCCCACTCCCACGCCCCCAGTAGCGTTAGCAAGGCCAAAATTAATCCAATCCAAGGGGTTGGCAGCTCCAGCACCCCAAACACCACCAGCGGGATGAGCAGGGCAGCGGTCAGCAGTCGATCACGCAGCATCGGGTAGGCTCCAGGGGAGAGGGGAGAGAAAACAGGGGACGAAGAGAGGAAGGCAGAGGAATAGCCTCTTGCGCAAGAAATAAATCGCCAGCCGACTCACTGCCCGCCCCCCCCATCCGACAGCGACGATGCCGAGACAACCTGCTCACCGGTCAGGCCAAAACGTCGCTGGCGCTGCTGAAAATCGACCACCGCAGCGAGCAGCGCCGCCTGATCAAAATCAGGCCACAAAATCGAAGTAAAATAGAGTTCACTATAGGCCGCCTGCCACAACATGAAGTTGCTAATTCGCTGCTCCCCGCCGGTACGAATCAGCAGGTCGGGATTGGGTAAATCGGCAAAACTGAGGGCCGCACCGAGTCGCGCCTCGTCGAGCTGCTCCGCACGCAGCTCACCAGCGGCCAGCGCAACGGCCAGTTGACGAGCGGCCTGAACAATATCCCAGCGACCGCCATAGTTAGCGGCAACTTGCAGAATCATCCCCTCAGCAGCAGCGGTTGCCCGCTCCGCCTCGACCATCTGCTGCTGCAAACGCGGACCGAAGGCGCTACGCTCACCAATCACCCGCAGGCGAATGCCATTTCGCCGCAACCGCCTAACCTCCTTGCGCAGCGCCGACATAAACAGCTCCATCAGCAGCCCCACCTCCTGCTGCGGCCGCTTCCAGTTTTCGCTACTGAAAGCGAACAGGGTGAGTACCTCCACCCCCAGCAAGCGGCACTGCTCCACTGCACTGCGCACCGCCTTCACCCCCTCGCGATGCCCGGCATGGCGCGGCAATCCGCGCTGCCGCGCCCAGCGCCCATTTCCATCCATAATAATCGCAATATGGCGCGGAAGCGGGCGCTCTGCATCGAGTTGCAGCGGAGCGTCGGGGTGGTGCATCGGGGCGCTCAGATCTCCATCAGATCGGACTCTTTTACCGCCAGCAGGTTATCAATCTCCTTAACATACTGATCGGTAAGCTTCTGCACCAGATCCTGGCCGCGCCGCTCATCATCCTCGGAGACCAACTTCTCCTTCAACAGCCCCTTGAGGTCGTTATTGGCATCGCGGCGGATATTGCGCACCGCCACCTTCGCCTTCTCTCCCTCGGCCCGCACCACCCGAATCAGATCACGGCGGCGCTCCTCAGTGAGTGGCGGCATCGGCACCCGAATCACACTCCCGGCGGAGTTGGGATTGAGCCCCAGATTGGAGTTCATAATCGCCTTCTCCACCGCCTTCACCATCGGCTGCTCCCACGGGGTGACGGTCAGGGTACGCCCATCCTCCACTCCGACATTGGCCACCTGGCTCAAAGGTACGTCACTGCCATAATAGTTGACCGTGATATGGTCGAGCAGGCTCGGGTGGGCGCGTCCAGTACGCAATTTGGCCAGCTCCACCTTGAGCGCCTCGGTGCTTTTGAGCATCCGCTCACTCGCGTCTTTCTTAATATCATCAATCATCTTATAACCTTCTCATCAAGATATAGAGGACAGAGGATAGCGGGCAGAGAGCAGAGGGGGTACCCTACGCTACGCCCGACTCCACCAGCGAACCGACCGCCTCCCCTTGAACTAAGCGCAGCAAGGCACCCGGCTGGTTGACATTCATCACCCGCAGCGGCATCGCATGATCACGACAGAGTACCAGCGCGGTCAGATCCATCACCCCCAGCCCCTCGGCAATCGCTTGATCATAACGCAAACGGGGATAAAAAACCGCATCGGGATGTTTGAGCGGATCGGCAGAGTAGATTCCATCGACTTTAGTCGCCTTAATCAGCAGATCGGCACCAATCTCAATAGCCCGCAAGCTGGCGGCAGAATCTGTAGTAAAAAATGGGTTTCCAGTCCCAGCGGCGAGGAGAGTAACCACCCCCCGCTGCAACTGGGCAACCACCTCATCCCGGCGGTAGTCGTGGCAGACCGGACCGAGCGGCAGCGCCGAGTAGACCTCAGCAGCAACCTCGATTCGCCGCAAGGAGTCGGCCATAGCAATAGCATTCATCACGGTAGCCAGCATCCCCATCTGGTCAGCGGCGACCCGATCAATCCCACCGGCGGCAAGACCGGCACCACGAAACAGATTGCCGCCACCGATCACCAAGGCGACCTCCACCCCGGCCTGCTGAAGCGAGCGAATATCGGCGGCATAGCGGGCGATGGTCTGCGGCTCAATGCCAAAGGCCTCCTCCCCCATCAGCGCCTCACCGCTCAACTTCAGCAGAATACGTCGATAGGCGGCACTCTTCATCGCCTTACCTCCCCTGCGCCTGGGCCTGCACCTCGGCAGCAAAATCTTCCTGCTTCTTCTCGATCCCCTCACCCACCTCAAAGCGGGTAAAAGAGCGCACACTGGCCCCCTGCGCCTTCAGCAGATCACTTATGGTCTGATCGGGGTTCTTCACAAAGTTCTGCCCCAGCAAGGTGATCTCGGCCAGATACTTGCGAATCCGCCCCTCAATCATCTTCTCCACAATGTTCTCCGGCTTACCGCTCTCTAGCGCCTGCGCCTTAAAGATCTCCCGCTCCTTGGTCAGCAGCTCGCTAGGAACCTGCTCTTCGGAGATACAGACCGGATT
>SLIM01000116.1 GCA_007135625.1 Gammaproteobacteria bacterium | reverse complement strand
GGTGGATGCAACGCTCACCGCTAATGATGAGACCAACACCGCCAACAACCCCTCCACCGGCAGCACGCTGATTCAGGGCGCAGCGGTACCGGATGTCTATACCACCGTGGACGTGCCAGCCACCGCCCCCAAGGGGACGACGGTGAACGGCCTGCTCACCTTCGGCAACCAAGGCCCGGTACTCGCGGCAGGGGTCACCTACACGGTCAGCCTCGCCCCTGGTCTTACAGGTGTCTCTTGTGTTGGTGCCGGTTGCAGCTACAACAGTGCCACTGGGCTACTTACCCTTAGCGGTCTGCCTACCAGTCTCAGCAGCGGTCAGAGTGCTGCCGTGCAGTTTAGCTATATCCTGCCGGGGGATGCGGACAACGGCACCCAATATGGCGTAACCTCCACCATCGCCACCACCACGGCGGGCGAGACCCCGACCAACAACAACAGCGCAGCGGCTAGCACCACCGTGGCCGATCCCACCCAGGCGGATGTAACCACCTGGATCAACGCGCCGGCCAGCGCGGCAGCGAACAGTGCCGTTACCGTTACCGCTGGGTTCACCAATATCGGCTCGGCCAGCGCTACGGCGGTCACCTACAACTTGGCCGCGCCAACGGGTGTTGCCAGCTACACCAGCGTGACCTATAACGGCGTGGATTGCACTTGGACCGCCGGGGTCGTGGATCCCGCCAGTTGCGGCCTGCCTACCGTGCTCACCCCCGGTCAGACTGTGGAGCTGGTCGCTATCTATACCGCGCCCGCCACAGGTCCGGTGGTAGTCGTTTCTACTGTGGGTGCAGCGAATGATAGCGATGTTGGCAACAACACCGCCCAGGCATCCACCGCTATCACCGCTGACCCCGTCGCCGATGTCGCCGCCAGCGTCTCCGCCCCCGCCTCCGTGACCGCCGGAAGCCTGGTGAATGTCCCCTTTAGCTTCACCAACAACGGCCCCGCAACTGCTGCGGATATGGGCTACCGCGTCGCCCTCAGTGGCGCACTGGGCAATGGCGCGATCAGTGGCATCACCCACAACGGTCAGGCCTGCACCTACACCGCAAGCACCGGAACCATCAGCGGTTGCGGCCTGCCCCCCAGCCTCGGTGTCGGTCAGAACCTCGACCTGGTATTGAGCTACACCGGCTCGGCAGCGGGTACCAACGTCACCGTCACCGCCACGGCGAGTACCGATGGCGGTGCGAACACTAACGACAGCAACCACGCCAACAACAGCGCCAGCGGCGCCACCACCTTCGTCGCCGCGCCCAACGTCGATGTCTACGCCCAGGTCAGCGCACCGGCCAATGTCGATGCGGGTTCTATCGTAAACGCCACACTGACCTTTGGCAATCAGGGCAGCGGCCCCGCCAGTAACGTGAAATATAGCGCTGTGTTGCCTGCTGGGATGAATCCGGCTGATGTGATCTGCACGCCAAGCGGCGTTACCTGCTCCTATGACTCGGCGAGCGGTGTGGTGATTTTCGGCGGTACGTTGGATAGTGTGGATTTGTCCGGTACGGGCAGCTTGAATGGGGGCCAAACCCTTCCCCCCATCACCCTGACCTACACCGCCCCGGCCAGCGGCTCCGGCACGATCCCGGTCACCGCCCGCATTGAGGCGACCCAAGACCCCGGCTTCGGCGGCAATAACAGCGCCACGGCGGTTACCCAGTACGCCTCGCAGCGGGTGATCAGCGGCTACGTCTTTAACGACAATGGCGCGGGCAGCGGCACCGCCAACGATGGCTTGATAAACGGCAGCGAAGCAGGTACCAACGCAGGCGGTCTCTATGCCATTTTGGTCGATGGTAGCAACAACATCGCCGCCAGCACCCCGGTCGCCAGCAATGGGGCCTTTAGCCTGATCGCCGCCGCAAATACCGCCTACACCGTGCGCATCTCCACGACCGCGCCGGGTGCGGTAGGCACTCTCGCCCCAGCGGTCGCCTTGCCTATCGACTGGATGCACACCAAGGAGTCGATTGATGGTACTGCGGATGGTGATCCGGGCGATGGTATCCTCAGCGTGGGAGCCGTTAGCGAAAGCAACGACACCCTGCGCTTCGGTCTGCAACGGACCCCCACCGACCTCTACACCAGCGTACAGGTCACTCCCGATGCCTTGGCTGGGCAGCCGATCACCGCCCTGATCACCTTCGGCAACGCCAGCACCACTATAGCTGGTGAAGGTGTCACCTACAGTGTGCAACTGGCTACCGACCTCACTGGCGTGAGCTGCGAAGGGGCCACCTGTGACTACAATCCAACCAACGGAGTGCTGACCCTCAGCGGCCTGCCGCCGACCCTGCAACCGGGTCAAACCGAACAGGTGACACTCCACTACACCGCACCTGCCGCAGAGCCGGTCACGGTGACCAGCACCATCGGCAGCACTACGCCGGATAGCGATACCGATAACAACACGGCCAACGCCAGTACCACTATCGGCAGCAGCAGTGTCGATGTCGCCGTCACCATCAGCGCTCCGGTTAGCGCCCAGACCAATAGCAGCGTAAGCGTTGAGGTCAACTACACCAATCTTGGCAGCACCACCGCCACCGGTGTCACCTACACCCTCCCCAGCCAGAGCTACACCCTGGAACTGGATGAGGTGGTTAGCGGTGTCGTCTGCACCGGCGCAGGGGTCGCTTGCACCTTCACCACGGAGGATAACAAGACCCATGTCACCGTAACCGGCCTGCCAACCAGTCTTGCTCCGGGTCAGAGCGCTGGCTTTACCCTCAGCTACACCGCACCCGCTAGTGTACCGGCTGACAGCAATATCGTGGTCAACGCACGCGTTGATGCCGCTAACGAAAGTGATACCGTAAAGAGCAACAATGCGGGCAGTGCCACGACAACCATCAACGACAGCGGTACCCCCGATCTCATTAGCAGCGTCGCCCCGCCCGCCACTGCGGCACCGGGTAGTACCGTCACCGTGCCGGTGAGTTATGAGAATATCGGCTCCGCTGTAGCTACGATCGCCAGCTACAACCTGACGGTCACTGCTGGGGCATCGAACGTTGAAGTGCGCTACAACGGCACTCTCTGCACCTTTAGCGGCGGTGTGGTCAGTGGTTGTGGTCTACCCGCCACCCTCAATCCCGGCCAGAAACTCGACTTGGTCCTTACCTACACCGCCCCGACCCCGGTAGGCGTGGGTGAGACGGTCACCGTCACCTCCACCATCTTCTCTAATGACGAGGATGCGAGCCGTACCGCCAACAACCCCTCCAGCGGTGGCACGGAGATTCCGGTGACAGCGTCCAATGTGCCGGATGTCTACACCACCGTAGATGTACCGGCTACCGCTACAGCCGGTAGTAGCGTGAGCGGGCTGCTCACCTTCGGTAACCAGGGCGGCGCACCCGCTGCCGGGGTGACCTATAGCGTCACTCTCGCCCCCGGTCTGACCGGTGTCGGCTGTGTCGGTGCAAGCTGCTCCTACAACGCCGCAACCGGTATCCTGACCCTTAGCGGCCTGCCCACTAGCCTCAGTCCTAGCCAGAGCGAGAGCGTGCAGTTTAGCTACATCGTGCCGACTGCGGCTACAACCCAGAGCTACTATCCGGTCACCTCGACCATCGCTACCACCACTCCCGGCGAGACCCCGACCAACAACAATAGCGCAAGCGATGTCACGGTTGTCGGTGCGGCTATCGCCGATGTCACCACCACCATCAGCGCCCCGGCGAGCGTAACGGAGGGGAGTACGGTCACCGTCAACGCCAGCTTCACCAACTTGGGTTCGGGCGATGCTACGGGCGTGAAATACGCGCTGGTGGCTCCGAATAATCTGAATGGCGGAAATCCGACCTATATCGCAGTTAGCTATAACGGCGTGACCTGCACTTGGAGTACGGACACCTACACCGGCTGCGGCCTACCCACCACCCTGGCCCCCGGCCAGACGGTGAATCTGGTCGCCACCTACACCGCCCCCAGCGGCGGCCCGGTGGTCGTGGAGTCGCGGGTGAGTGCCGACAACGATGCCGATACCACCAATAACAGCGCGACCGACAGCACAACCATTACCACCGCCACCACGGCAGATGTCACCGCCAGCGTCGCCGCTCCCGCCAACGCCCTGCTCGGCAGCAGCGTCAGCGCAACGGTCAGCTTCGGCAACCTCGGCCCTGCATCGGCAGCAGGGGTGGGCTATCGCGTCACCCTCACCGGCGCTCTTACCAGCGGCGCAGTGACCGGCATCACCTATAACGGTGTTGCCTGTGCCTACGTCCCACTCAGCGGCGCAGTCAGCGGCTGTGGTCTGCCCACCAGCCTCAACCCCGGCCAGACCCTGGATCTGGTGGTGACCTACAACGGCCCCGCCAATCCCGGTAATGTCACCCTGAACGCCACCACCAGCACCACCACCGATGAGGATGGCAAGACCGCCAACAACACCTCAAGCGGTGTGACCCAGTTCGCTGGCCAGACCACCCAGGTCGATGTCTACACCCAGATCAGCGCCCCGGCCAGTGTGGTCAGTGGCGAACCGGTCGATGTCACCCTGACCTTTGGGAATCAGGGGAGCAGCGCGGCTACCGGTGTGGAGTATAGTGTGCAGTTGCCGACTGGCTTGGCCGATAATGGCACGGATTTCTGTACGGCAGTAACGGATGTGACCTGCATCTACAATTCCACCACCGGCGTGGTTACGATCACCGGTACCAATGGAAAGATGCCCACCACCCTGGCCGCAGGTCAAACCCTGCCGCCGATCACCCTGACCTACACCGCTCCAGCCGGTGTTGGCAGCGTGGCGGTCACCAGCCGTATCCAAGCCGATCAAGACCCCGGCTTTGCGGGCAATAACAGCGCCAGCACCACCACCAACCACGCCGCAGCCGTGACCCTTAGCGGTACGGTCTTTAATGACAATGGCGCGGGTGGCGGTACTGCTGGTGATGGGGAGATGAATGGCAGCGAGCCGGGCATTGATGGCCCCAGCCTCGGCGGCCTCAACATCGTCATCCTCGACAGCAGCGGACGGGTGATGGGCGTGGCAGTGGTTAATGCTGATGGCACCTGGACGACCGATGTAGCCCAAGGCAGCGACTACACCGCCTACCTGACCACCGCCAACCCAGCGGTCGGCTCGATCATCAGCGCCCCCACCGCCCAGCTCCCCGCAGGCTGGTCGATCACCGGCGAGGGGGATACCACCCCCGACGGCAAGCGCGTGGGTATTGATGCTACCAGCGCGAAAACCGACCTCAACTTCGGTATCGCCCAATCCTTCCCCGAT
>SLIM01000315.1 GCA_007135625.1 Gammaproteobacteria bacterium | reverse complement strand
CGCTAACTGATCGGACACAGAGAGCTTTTGGCTCTACGCAAGCAGTCATCGGCGATTGACCAGATAAAAGCAATGAGTCGGTTATGGGTAGCTTGGTTCATAACGGCTCTCTATTTTCCTTACGCAAAGATATTTCGCCGCCACAAAAGGGGCGTATCTTCCCCTCTTGCTCTAGCAGCAGCGCCCCTTGGGAGTCGATACCGCGACAGATGCCGCGCTCCTCGCGGTCGCCGAGCAGCAGCCGTACCGGACGGTTGGCATAATGGTCGAGGCGGTTCCACTGCTCTAGCCAAGGTTCGAGTCCATACTGCTCGAAGGTCTCTGTCAGCTCCAGCAGCGCCCCGATAAGCTGGGCGGCGAGTTGGTTGCGGGACGGCATCTCCGCTCCGAAGATCTGGTAGAGATCGACCCACGGTTGATCAATCTCCCCTCCTTGCTGGGTGCTTAGGCGCAGATTAAGACCGACTCCAATGACCGCTCGGCTCGGTCCATACTGCTCACCCGCCACCTCAATCAGTACCCCGCCAAGTTTACGCCCCTGCCACAGTAGATCATTGGGCCACTTTACGCAAATCTCCTCACCGCCTAGCTTGCGTAGCAGGGTGGCGAGGGTGAGTCCGACCGCGATGCTCAGGCCGCCGAGGGTGGTGGGGGGGCGGGGGGAGCGGTGGAGCAGGGAGAGGTAGAGGTTGCCGCCGAAGGGGGAGATCCAGCGGCGGCCCCGGCGACCGCGTCCGGCGCTCTGGTGTTCGGCAAGGCAGACGCTGCCGCTGGGCGCTCCGTTGAGTGCGGCATCAAGCAGGTGGCGGTTGGTGGAGTCGAGCTGCGGGTGCAGCTCCAGTTGGGAGGGCTGGCGCAGGTGGTGGCGCTGGAGTTCTGCACGAATCTGCTCTGCGTCGAGCAGTTCCAGGGGTAGGGTCAGGCGGTAGCCGCGTCCAGGTACCGCTTCGATCTCTACGCCGAGGGCGATGACGGTGCGCCGAATCTTTTTCCAAACGGCGGTGCGGCTGACACCGAGTTGGGTGGCGATCGCTTGGCCGGAGTGAAATTGGCCATCGGCGAGTTGCTGTAGTAGTTGCTGGGGGTAGTGTCTCATGCGCTGCTCCGGGCAATGGCGTTGCGGTAGTGGTTGAGCATTGCCTGTTCAAAATGTTCGTTGTCGGGGTATTGATAGCCGAAGACCTCTTGCCAAAGGGCCGGTTCCTCCATGCAGAGGTAGAAAAAGACCTGCTGTTGCCAAGCGGGGGAGAAGCTGTGGTAGAGGGTACGAAATAGCTCGCGCTTAACTTCCGGTGGATAGGAGAGCTTGCCAGCGGCGCTGTGGAGGGGCATTTGCAGGATTTTGGAGGGGGTGCCGCGCTGGCGCAGGGTGCGTAGTACCGGTTTGATATAGGTGAGGGTGCCGAGGGAGATGAGGGCCGTCTCTGACGGGGTGAAGCGCCGTTGCAGCTCTGCGGCGAGCGCTCGATAGTCGGCCTCTCCTCCTTGGTAGCGAATAATCGGGTGGAAGTGGAAGCCGATCAGTACCCCTCGGTCGGCGAGGGTGCGGGCCGCTTCCAGCCGTTTGGCGAGGGGGGCGGTGCCGTGCTCTTCGTGGTCGATGACCGGCTGGGGGTTGAGCGACCAGGTGCAGAGGAGGTTGGGTGGCAGTTCGGCCCGGAGCAGGTGGGCGATGTTGGCTGATTTGCTCTTTAACTCCAAAATGACGTTGGGATGGCGTGCGGCGAAGTCGAGCAGGGCTTGTAGTGCGCCGTGGCTGTTGCCCCACATCAGTGAGTCGGAGGATTGGCCGGTGCCGATGTGGTAGGTTTTTTCGGGGTCGAGGGTCAACTGCGCGAGTTTGCTGGCGAAGCTGCGGTCAAAGCGGACTTCGCGCTCTCCGTAGAAGGTTTGAATGCTGCAATAACTGCATCCAAAGCCGCAGTTTTCGACCATGTCGAGGGTGAGGAGGTTGCAGCAGCGGGTTCTCTCTGAGGCGACCGGGCAGTTTCCTAGGCCTAACTGGTTGCGCTCTAGCCACTGTGGGGTGCGGGGTGGGGTGGTTTCGCGGTGCTGGGGGAGTGGGTCGAAGCGTGGGCCGGCGGCGGCGAGGGTCTGGTGCTGCTGCTGGAGGCTCGCCAGGAGTTGCTTTTTGTGTGTGGGAGTTGGCGGGGCGCTTGCTAAGGGGGTGACTTGCCACATGGTGAGGTCGCGTAGCCATTCGCAGACTTGGCGTAGCTCCTGCTGGGTGAGGGCGAAGTGGGTCGCCCAGGTCGCTACCTGTTGCTGCTGCTCGGGGGCGAGATGGGGGTAGAGGGTGTGGGGGGCGATGCGGGAGAACTTTTCGGGGTAGTCTGGCTTCATGGGGGAGCGCAGCGGTGGCAGGTTGAGGAGTGGAGCGGCTTTTTCTGCTATCCTCTCCATCCTTTCTGCTTGGAATTTGGCGCGCCCGGAAGGATTCGAACCTCCGACCACCTGGTTCGTAGCCAGGTACTCTATCCAACTGAGCTACGGGCGCTTATCGGGTTGCTTGGGCCTGTGCTGGGCCTGCTGCGAGAGAGGCGGTATTGTATGCCGCTGTTCTTTCGCTGTCAAGCAATTTTGGCGGAGAGGGAGGGATTCGAACCCTCGGTAGACTTGCGCCTACGGTTCCTTAGCAGGGAACTGGTTTCAGCCACTCACCCACCTCTCCAAAATTGGATGCTACGGAGTTTTACCTCCGGCAGCGTTACTCCTGCTCGATCTGCTGCGTGGACTGCTCACGCTTGATCCGTTCGTAAATCTCTTCGCGATGAACGGCGATGTCACGCGGGGCGTTAACGCCAATGCGAACTTGATTCCCTTTAACACCGAGGACGGTAACCGTCACTTCGTCACCGATCATTAAGGTCTCCCCAACCCGGCGTGTAAGAATCAACATCTTTTCTCTCCATGCTTTTCGTTCATCTGCCTATCGTACTCTCTACCCGTAGGCTTGCTCTCTTCCCGAGGTCGTATCTACGTAAGAGGCGGCCATTCTACCAGCACTTCGCGTTTTGCAAAAGTCCTCAAGGAGACTTTTTTGAAAAAAATTTCCGAGAGGGGTGCTGCGTAGTTGCTCTACGCCTCTGCCCGCTCCAATTGAAAGGCGGCGTGAAGTGCGCGAACCCCTAGTTCAAGATATTTTTCTGCCACGACGACGGAGATTTTAATCTCGGAGGTGGAGATCATCTGAATGTTGATCCGCTCTTGGGCGAGTGCCTCGAACATGGTGCTGGCGACCCCGGCGTGGGAGCGCATACCGACTCCGACCAGGGAGATCTTGACGATGTTTTCGTCTCCGCGCACTTCGCGAGCGCCTAAGATCTTGGCGGTCTCTCCCAAGAGTTCCAAGGCTCTCTTGTAGTCGCTGCGGTGGACGGTGAAGGTGAAGTCGTTGGTCTCATCCGAGCCGATGTTCTGCACGATCATGTCGATTTCGATGTTGGCATCGGCGATGGGGCCGAGGATGCTGTAGGCGATCCCTGGCTGATCCGGTACCCCTCGAATGGTGAGTTTTGCCTCATCTTTATTGAAGGCGATAGCGGAGATCTTGGCCTGTTCCATACCCTCTTCCTCGAATGTGATCAGGGTGCCTTCACCCTCTTCAAAACTGGATAATACTCGTAGGGGAACGTTGTATTTTCCGGCAAACTCGACCGAGCGAATCTGTAGCACCTTGGAGCCTTGGCTGGCCATCTCTAGCATCTCCTCAAAGGTGATGCGGCTGAGACGGCGGGCGCGTGGTTCGATGCGCGGATCGGTGGTGTAGACTCCATCGACATCGGTGAAGATCTGGCACTCGTCGGCCTGGAGCGCTGCGGCAAGGGCTACGGCGGTAGTGTCGGAGCCGCCGCGTCCGAGGGTGGTGATGCTGCCTTGCTCATCAATCCCCTGAAACCCAGCGACAATGACCACCTGGCCGGCCCCTAGGTCGCCCTCGATCCGCTCCCGCTCAATCTCTTGAATTCGGGCCTTGCCGTGGGCGCTGTCGGTGCGAATCGCGACCTGAGCGCCGGTGTAGGAGCGGGCTTTGCAGCCGAGGCGCTCTAGCGCGATGGCGAGCAGCGCGATGGTGACCTGCTCTCCGGTGGAGACCAGGACATCGAGTTCTCGCTTGCTGGCATTAGGGTTGATCTGTTCAGCCAAGGTGAGTAGACGGTTGGTTTCGCCCGACATCGCAGAGACCACCACCACGACCCGGTTACCTAAGTCATGGATGCGCTTCACCTTCTCGGCTACCGCCTCAATGCGCTCGGCGGTGCCGACCGAGGTGCCACCATATTTTTGAACAATGAGAGCCATATTGATCCACTGCTGTTGTATGGTTGCGCCGCCACCAGACGGCACACGCTAAAGGAGATCATTAAACTACATTCGCGCCGAAACTGCAAAGGGAGATTTGAGGGTTTGAGGGTTTGAGGGTCGCATGGACACATCAATTCATAGATTGCAGAGGAGCCGGATAGAGCGTAAAATGGTGCCGTTTACCCATGGACTCTTCGAGTGATGCTGGCAGCTTTTCGTATCTGGATTGACCCTCAGTTGCCCACTCTCACCAAGCTGGATGCTGCGCCTAACAACTGCGCCGTTAGTTCGGTAGGAGATCATCGACGCAATGAAATCCTTTGCATCTTTATACGAAGCCTTGGCGGGAGCGGGTGCGAGGTACCGTTACCTCCTGCTTTGCGGACTCGTCTGCGCTTTCACCCCACTCGGGGCGGAGCCGATCAAACCCCTGCAACCTGTCACCGGACTCGATCCCCAGATCGTGGCGCTGGGCAAAAAGCTGTTTCACGATCCACGTCTCTCTAAAGATGAGACGATCTCCTGCGCCTCATGCCACAATCTGGCGACCGGCGGTGCCGACTCCTCCCGGGTCTCGGTCGGCATCGGCGGCGAGCTGGGTCTGGTTAACTCCCCCACAGTCTACAACTCGGGCCTGCTGTTCCGTCAGTTTTGGGATGGACGGGTGGAGACGCTGGAGGAGCAGATTGATGGGCCGATTCACGCGCCGTTTGAGATGGGGATGAGCTGGCCCGACGTGGTGGCCCGCCTCTATGGCGATGCCGACTACCCGCAGCTCTTCAGAAAGGCTTTTCGGGGGGGGGAGATCAGCGAGGCGAATATCAAGAAGGCGATTGCCGATTTTGAGCGCAGCTTGGTGACCCTTAACGCCCCCTTCGACCGCTATTTGCAGGGAGATGAGGAGGCCATCACCAAGCAGCAGAAGCGGGGCTATGCGCTGTTTAAGCAGTACGGCTGCATCTCTTGCCACCAAGGGGCGGCGGTGGGAGGAAATATGTTTCAGGTTTTTGGGGTCATTAACGCCTACTTCACGCAACGCGGAAATATTACCGAGGCGGATCTGGGGCGTTATAACGTCACTGGAAACCCTGCCGATAAACATAGTTTTAAGGTGCCAAGCTTGCGCCTGGCCGCCTATACCGCCCCCTACCTGCACGATGGCAACGCCGCCACGCTACGCGACGCAGTGGATATGATGTTTACGTTCCAACTCGGCCGGGAAGCCCCTGATCAAGACAAAGAGGATATTGTTGCTTTTATCCGGTCTCTTGCTGGCGACCACCCGGAGTTGAAAAAATGAAAAAGACCCTCGTTATCGTCCTGCTGATCACCCTCATCCTCGCCAGCACCGTACTCGCCTATCTGCACTACAACGCCGCCTCCCCGCTGCCGGATCCGAGCGTGCAAAAGAGTATAGAAAATGTGCGTGCTATGCAGATACTCGATGCCTCCTGGTCGCTCGCCACGGTAAAAACCCGCTACGCCGCCCACTCCGACTTCGATGAGGTGGCGAACTTTCTGGAGCGCTTTCGTGAGCTACGTGACCGCATCAACCGTAGTGAACTCGCTTTAGATGTCACCCCCGCCCCGATTCGCAACCAGCTCTTTCAGTACCTTAGTCTGCTGAATGGCAAGGAGCAGGCGATTGAGTCTTTCAAATCAAATCTTGCGGTAATCCGCAACTCCGAGCGCTACCTGCCCTTGGCTTCGCGCACCTTGAGCAGCCGTGCCGGGGAGTTGGGATTTGCCGAGCTGGCGGAGGAGGTCGGTCAGCTTCAGAGCCTGCTCGAAGAGTATCTGCGTTCCGGGGATGCGGGTCTCAAGTCACGGCTCTTGATCCGCATGAGTGAGATGGATGAGCGGCTGGTGGAGCTGCCGCCGACGCTCGTCAACCTGCTGAACAACGTTCTCTCCCATGCGCGTGTGCTGGTCGAGCGTAAAGCACCGATGGAGGAGACCATGGCGCGGGTCACCGACTCCAGCGCCAACGAGGTGGCGGAGAGGTTGTTGCGAGATTACACCTTCTATGATGCAGAAGAGCAGGCGGCGATGCAGCAGCACCACGCCGCGCAGTTGCGCTACCGGCAACTGGCCGCGCTGGTGGTGGTGATGATCGGGCTACTCGCCGCGATTCTCTACTTGGTGGAGGTTCTGCTCTTTTCGCGCAGACTCGAACAGGCGGTGCAGGTCAAAACCCGCGAGCTGGAGCAGCATCTGGAGAGTGCGCAACATGCCGTCGCGGGGCGGGGTCAGCAGCACCACATGGCCGGTATGAATAGCATGGTGGCCGCTCTGACCCACGAGATTAACACCCCCTTGGGCTACCTCAGCAGCAATCTGGAGGTGGCGGAGAAAAGTATGCAGAAGGTGCGCGAGCTACAGGAGGAGGTGGCGGAGGTGGCCCCGAGTAGCCCCGAGCAGGCGGCGCAACGTCTTCAGAGCCTGATTGCTACCACTCAAAATCTGCTGGAAGAGGCGATGGTGGAGGAGTTTCCTGAGATTATTCAGGATATGCGGGATGGCGTAGAGCAGATTAGCCATCTCGTAGAGGAGTTGCGTGACTTTTCGCGCAAAGATTCCCTAGAGCAAGATTGGTTCGATCTCAATGATTCGGTCGAGAAGACCCTGAAGATGACGGGTCACAAGCTCGAAGCCCAGATTACGATTGAAAAGAGTTTAGGCAAGGTTCCGCAGCTCTACGGCAGCGTAGCGGAGATTAACCAGGTGCTCTCTAATCTACTGGTCAACGCAAGCCATGCGGTGGAGGGTAGCCAACAGCCTACGATTCGCGTGAAGACCGCAAAGGAGGGCGACTGGGTGGTGCTAGATGTGCTCGACAGTGGGGTGGGCATGGATCAGGAGACGATGAAACGGATGTTCGACCCTTTCTTTACAACGAAAGGGCCGGGCAAGGGGACGGGACTCGGCATGGCGATTGTGAAACGGGTGGTGCAGCGCCATCGTGGCAAGATCTTCATTAAATCCAAGCCGGGTAAAGGTACCCAGATCCGCATTGCGCTGCCGGTAAACTCATCCCAGAGCGTCGCTACCGAGTGATCTTGGCGAGTCCGCTACTGGAGCGCTACAACCAACCGAAACCGCAGGAGGCCCTATGGCAACTCCCCTCAGGGTGTTGATTGTCGATGACGAGGAGCGCGTAGTTCGCACCCTGAATCGCCTGTTCAAGAGCCGCTACCAGACCTTTACCGCCACCCGTGCAGTGGATGCCCTGCAGATCGTGCGCCATGAGCGCATCCATGTGGTGGTCTCGGATCAGCGTATGCCGGGTATGTCCGGAGTTGAGTTTATGGGGCGGATTAAGAGTATTTCCCCTCAGAGTATGCGTATCCTGCTCACCGGCTATGCCGAGCTGGAGGATGTCATGGACTCGGTGAACGAGGGCGAGATTTTCCGTTATCTGCAAAAGCCGTGGAACAATGAAGAACTGTTGACCACCGTGGAGCAGGCGGCAGCCGTGGCGCTAAACCTCTTCGCCGCTGAAGATGCGGGGGCGGGCGGCCAACCATTGGAGCGAGAGAGCAAAGCGCCATCCTCCTCGCTGCCGAGCGAGCGGAGCGCCACCCTGGTGCTGTCGGATTATCCCAAGGTTCGCAGTAGCGTGCAGGGTGCGTTACATGGAAAAACGCAGTACCTGTTTCCAGAAAACCTTCAGGCGGCAAGTCAGATGGTGGCGCAGCAGCCGGTGGGGTTGATGGTGATCCAAATCCACTTTGATGGGCGCGACTATGAGGAGTTGGCCTTTATTAAGACGATCAAGCAGCGGAGACCGGAGATTGTCTGTGTAGCGATTTCAGATATGGCGGATACCCGGCGCATCGTGCAATTAATTAACGAGGGGCAGATCTTTCGCTATTTGCGACTCCCGGTGCGACTCGGTGTCCTCAAGGTCTATCTCACCTCTGCCCTGCGCTACCACGAGAGGTTGCGCAGCTCTCCGGAGATGGTGGCCCGGCATCAGGTCGAGGAGATTAGCGACGACCGCGAAAAGCTCGCGGTTAGCCGCTTCGCGCAGTTGTGGGGTTCTATTCGCGGCTTGTTTAGTGGTGGTTCGCCCGCTTGATAGCGCGAAAACATCAGCTCCGAAACGGCGGATGGGTAAGGTTAACCGCGCCAAAAGCGATAAGCAACCCAAAAATCCACCAAGCCCCTTAAACCCTTAACCCTTAAACCTTAACCCCTTAACCCTTAACCCTTAACCCCTAACCCTCCATACGGAGAATGAACTCTACCGCCGGATCTCGCGCACATCGGGCCAGCGCTCGCCAGTGATGAAGTCATTGAGCAGCCCTCCCATCGCCTCGCTGTCGAGGTGGCCGATGTAGCGGTACCAGGTGCGCCCATCCGGCCCCAGCAGCAGGTGCTGTGGAATGACCCGCGTCGACTCCTCCGCCAGTACCCGTTGCGGTGGGAGTCCGTGGGCCGAGGCCCAAGCGCGGGCATCACTAATCTGGGCTGGGGTAAAGGGTTCGTTACTGCTGGTGAGGACTGTGAAGAGTTCGACGGGATAGTGGGTATCGCGGCTAAAGCGCTGGACTTGTGGGGCTTGACTGCGGCTACTGCTACACCAGTTGGCGGCGTAGGTAACCCACACCCAGCCATCGGGATCGACCGCAGCGCAGACATCAACCGGCTCCCCAAGAGCATTAACGCGAGTATCTCCGCCTGCATCGCTGGCACAACCCCCAGCGATGTCCCAGTTGGTGTAGAACTCGCCGCTGCTATCACGACCTCCTCCACAGCCGACCAGCAGCAGCGCCAGCCCCGCGATGCAAAACCCGATTGTTCGACTTGTCATCTCAAGTACACCTCGCTCTTTACGTCTGCACCCGTAACCCGTAACCCTTAACCCTTAACCCTTAACCCTTAACCCTTAATCCCTAACCCTTAACCCTTTCACCTCCATCTCAACGATTCGGTACTGCTGATCGCGGCCCAGGCGGAGAGTGAACTTCACCTCATCGCCGGGGCTGAACGAGGTAAGATCTACCCGGTTGGTGACCGGGAGATCCATCGTCATCTCGGGCCACCCCAGCTCGGGAATGGCGGGGTGGGTGAGGTTGACCGTGCCAGCTTCGGGGTCGATCTGGTGGAGGGTACCGGTGGTGGTCGCCTCTTGGCTACTAGCGGGCATGGTGTGGCCGTGGTGGCCGTGGTGCTGATTGGGGTCGCTGGCCAGTAGCGGAGCGGTGGCGAGCAGTGCGGCGCAGGCCATTGGGATAAGGGAAAAGGTTTTTTTCATCGTAGATCTCCTTGGATTTTCACCAATCGGTGGATTGCTCAACGGTTGTTGAGTGGTGGTTGCCCGTTCTGGTTGCAGCTTGATGGGCCTGAAACCGACATTCCGCACCTTGCCCTTATAACCCACTGATTCGAATAAATTATGATGTTTTTCTATAGTCATGCTAAAAAGAAAACCATTTTTGAGTCAGTGTGTTGCGCGGGGGGTGCGGAATGTGGGCTGAAAAGGGTGGTGGGCGGAGCATCGCCACTGCGCTCCACCTCTCCCGTCTGTTCTCTCCTCTCTCTTCCGTTCCTCACAGTCGCCGTCCCTCCCAGAGCAGATAGAGAACGGGAAGAACGATCAGGGTCATGACTAGGGTGCTGGTCATGCCGCCGATCATCGGCAGGGCGATGCGGCGCATGACATCGGCTCCGGGGCCGCTAGTGAAGAAGATCGGCAGCAGTCCCAGGACGATGGTGGCGACGGTCATCAGTTTCGGACGGATGCGCAAAACTGCCCCGCGCATGATGGCGGTAAAGAGCTGTTCGCGGTTCTGCGGGGGGTGGTTGCGCACCTGCTGGTCGATGTAGAGCAGCATCACGACAGCGGTTTCAACGGCGACACCGCCGAGGGCGATAAGGCCGACGGCAACCGCAACCGAAAAGTTGTAGCCCGCGAGGTAGACCGCCCACAGTCCGCCGATTAGGCCGAAGGGGAGGGCGGTCATCACCAGCAGGGTGCGGTCGAGGCGGCCAAAGTGGAGGATCAGCAGCAGCAGAATGGTGACCCCGGCGGCGGGAATGGCGATGGCGAGGCGGGCGCGGGCTTCGAGCATCTGCTGGTACTGGCCCGACCAGGTGATGGCGTAGCCGGGCGGTAGGTGAACCTCTTGGCTGACCCGCTCACGGGCAGCGGCGATGTAGCCGCCGAGGTCTCGCCCGGCGATATCGACCAGTACCCAGCCGCTGAGGCGGGCGTTTTCTGAGCGAATCATCGGCGGCCCCTCGCTAAAGGTGAAGGTGGCGACCTCGCCGAGGGGGATGTGCATGCCGCCGGGGGTGGGAATGAGAATCTCGGCGAGGTCTTCGATAGACTCCCGAAACGGGCGGTCGTAGCGCAGAATGATGTCGTAGCGCTCGCGCCCCTGAACACTCTCGGCAATTTTCATCCCCCCCAGGGCCGATTGAATCACTGCCTGAAAGCCGCCGAGGTCGATGTTGCGGCGTGCCAGTTCGCTGCGGTTGGGGGTGATCTCCAGGTATTTGCCGCCATCGACCCGTTCCGCAAAGGCGCTGCGGGTGCCGGGCAGGTCGCGAATGCTCGCCTCAATGTCGAGGGCGATGCGTCCAATCTCCTCCAGGTCGGGGCCGCTGATTTTAATGCCGAGGGGGGTGCGGATGCCGGTGGAGATCATATCCATGCGGGTTTTAATCGGGTAGCCCCAGGAGTTGATGAGGCCGGGAAGGTTGACCTCACGGTCGAGTTCGGCGATTAGCGTGTGAATATCGACCCCGGGCCGCCACTGCGCTTGCGGTTTGAGGCGGATCCAGCTTTCGATCATGGTGATTGGCGCGGGGTCGGTGGCGCTGTCGGCGCGTCCCAGTTTGCCGAAGACCTGTTCAACTTCTGGAATCTCGGCAATCATGCGGTTGGTCTGCGCCAGGATCGCTTGGGCGGTGGTGATTGAGATGCCGGGCAGGGTGGTCGGCATGTAGAGCAGTTCACCTTCGTAGAGGGCGGGCATGAACTCGGTGCCGAGCTTTTGGAGTGGCCACCAGAGGCTGGCGAGGGCGGCGAGGGCGAGGGCGAGGGTGAGCCAGCGCAGGCGCATGGCGGCCTGCAAGAGTGGGCGGTAGAGGGCGATCACAAAGCGGTTGAGCGGGTTGACCTCTTCGCGCAGGATGCGTCCGCGAATCAGCCACAGCATTAACACCGGAACCAGCGTGACGGAGAGCAGCGCGGCGAAGGCCATGGCGTAGGTTTTGGTGTAGGCGAGGGGGGAGAAGAGGCGGTAGCTCTCGCCGGTGAGGGTGAAGACCGGTAGAAAGGAGACGGTGATAATCAGCAGGCTGAAGAAGAGTCCCGGTCCCACCTCTTTGGCCGCTTGGAGGATGATGCGGTGGCGCTCTTCGGGGTTGCTGAGGGGGTGTTCGCTCAGTTTGCGGTGGGCGTTTTCGACCATCACAATGGAGGCATCGACCATTGCCCCGATGGCGATGGCAATTCCTCCTAACGACATAATGTTAGCGCTAATTCCTTGTAGCGACATCAGTGAGAAGGCAGCGAGAATGCCGAGCGGTAGGGTGATAATGGCGACTAGGGCGGAGCGGGCGTGGAGCAGGAAGAGGAGGCAGATGAGGGCGACTACGGCAGCCTCTTCGAGCAGTTTGCGGTTGAGGTAGGAGACCGCGCCGCGAATCAGCGGGGCGCGGTCGTAGACGGTTTGCAGTTCGACTCCGGGGGGGAGGTTGGCGCGTAGTTCGTCGAGTTTGCGCTCTACCGCCTCAATGACGTGGAGGGCGTTTTCGCCGGAGCGCATGACGATAATGCCGCCCACCACCTCCCCTTCGCCGTTGAGGTCAACCACTCCCCGGCGGAGTTGTGGCCCTTCGACGATCTGGGCGACATCACTCAGCAGTACCGGGGTGCCGCCGCTGGCGCGAATAACGATTTCACGCAACTCGTCGAGCTGGCTGATGTAGCCGCGTGAGCGGATCATCAGTTCGCTTTCGCCCTGCTCCAGCAGTCGCCCGCCCACCTCCATGCTGGCCGCTGCGATGGCATCGCGCACCCGGGTCAGCGGAATGTCGTAGGCACGCAGGCGGTTGGGGTCGATCAGTACCTGGTATTCGCGCACAAAGCCGCCGACTGAGGCGACTTCGGAGACGCCCGGCACGGTGGCGAGTTCAAAGCGCAAAAACCAATCTTGCAGGGAGCGCAGGTCGGCGAGGCTGTGGCGGCCGCTGCGGTCGAGGAGGGCGTATTGGTAGACCCAACCGACTCCGGTGGCATCGGGTCCGAGGCGCGGGGTGGCGGTGGCGGGGAGGTCGCGCTGGACTGCGGCGAGGGCCTCGCTGACCCGACTGCGCGCCCAGTAGAGGTCGGTGCCGTCGGCAAAGATGACGTAGACAAAGCTGGTGCCGAAGAGGGAGAAGCCGCGCACCGCTTCGGCGCGGGGCAGCCCGAGCAGGGTGGTGGAGAGCGGGTAGGTGACCAGATCTTCGACCAGTTGCGGGGCTTGGCCGGGGAAGTCGGTGCGAATGATTACCTGGGCATCGGTGAGGTCAGGGATGGCATCGAGCGGGAGCTGTTGCAGCGAGAGGATGCCGCTCACCGCTAGCAGCAGCGCCAGAATCAGCACCACCAGTTGATTGTTGGCCGACCAGCCGATGAGGCGGGCGATGAGGGAGAGGGACGGGTCGTGGCCGGGGTTGCTCATGGCGACCCCTCGGCGGGTGTGGCGAGGGGGATACGCTCGGCAGCGCCGCCGTAGGGGGTGAAGGGGCGTTCACCGAGTTGCAGCCAGCGTCGCCCGGCCTCCCCCTCGGCCTGTTCGCGCCAAAGGGTAATGCCCACGTTGCGGTAGTGGTCGGGGCGACCGTCGCGAATCCAGGGTTCCAGGGCGCGGGTCAGTTGATCGAGGGCGCTCTGGAGTTGGCTCTCGCTGCGTGCCTGCTGGGCGGCGCGAACCGCCTGTTCGGCCTGCTCCAGAATCGGGCCGAGGCGGGTTTCGCCGAAGGAGCGCCACAGCAGTTGGCGAATCTCGCGGGCCGGTTGCAGGAAGTTTGGCTCGGGGGAGTAGCCATCAACGAGTGCTTCGTGAAGGTAGAGGGCGGCATCAATGAGGTGGTCGATCATCGCTACCTCTTGATCACTGAGTGGCAGTTCAATCAGCGGCTGCTTGCGCCGCTGCATCCGCGCAAAGGTGTTGCGCAGGGTGCTTTCGGAGTCGATCAGAAACTGGCCACTTACTACGATGCGCTCGTTCGCCTCTAGCCCCTCCAGGATCTCGGTAAAGTGGCCGTCGGAGAGGCCGGTGCGCACCGCTCGCGGCTGAAACCGCCCCTCGCCGAGGGCGACAATTACCCGCCGTCCATCACGCCCGATCAGTAGGGCGCTGGTGGGAACGGCCAGGCGCTGCTGGCGATCCACCGCAAAAAGCAGGTCGGCGTAGGCACCGGGGCGCAGTTGTCCGTCGTGGTTGTCGAGTTCGATGCGTAGCGTGCCGGTGCGGCTGCTGGGGTCGATGGTGGGGTAGAGGTAGGCGATTTTTCCTTCGATCAGCCGTCCCGGCAGGTTGGGAAGGGTGATGTGTACCGGGGTATCAAGGTGTAGGGTGGCGAGATCTTTTTCGGCTACCGAGGCGTGGAGCCAGACGCTGGTGTAGTCCTGAAGTACGAAGAGGGTATCTCCTGGGCGGAGGTAGCTCCCCTCGCGTACCGGTAGCTCGGCGAGGGTGCCGCCGCTCTCGGCATAGAAAGGGGTCTGCTCGACCAGCCGCCGCTCCCGGCGCAGTTGCGCGATCACCGGCGGCCCGACACCGAGCGCCCGCAAGCGCAGGGCGGCGGCTTGGGTGCGCTCGTCGTGGTCGCGCTCCAGGGCGCTGAGGTAGTCGCGCTGGGCGGCGATTAGGTCGGGGCTGAAGAGGCGGTAGAGGAGCATTCCTGGGCGCACTGGATCACCTACGGCGGTGATTCCCAGCTCTTCGATCCATCCGGCTACCCGGCTGGCGACTTCGCTGCGGTTGCGTTCGTTGGCGACGATAATTCCGTAGGCGCGAAGCGGCTTGCCAAACTGCACCGGTTCTGCCCGCCCATATTGAACGCCTAGGTTTTGGATCGTCTCCGGGGCGATGCGCACGGTGGCGGCGGGTAGCGCTTCGCCTAGCTCTTGGGGGTCTCCACTAGCGGCGCGGGCGGGGACTAAGTCCATGCCGCAGAGCGGGCAGGTGCCCATCTCTTCGGCGATGTAGTGGGGGTGCATCGGGCAGGTGTAGAGGGTCTGCTCGGCGGCGAGGGGGAGGGCGAGCAGTAGCCAGAGGGTGAGGAGAAGGGGGGTACGCTGTCGCTTCATGTTAGCGCTCCTCAGCGGGGAGAGGGGCGAGCAGGGCGCTGGCGGTGGCGGCGGCGCGGGCGTGGCGCAACTGCTGGCGGGCGCTCTCTTGGGCGACTTCCAGGCGATCCAAGGCGGGGGCGATCACCTGCTCTAGCCCCAAATCGCCTGCTTCGTAACGGCGACGGTTGGCTGCTTCCAGGTGGTGCAGCCGCTGCTGGCGCTGGGCCAGGGCGGTGAGTAGTGCCTCGGCGGTCTGGTAGTCGGCTTGGGCGCTGTAGTAGGCGCGTTGCCCTTCGCGCAGTCGCTGTTGGCGTTGTGCCAGGGCGGCGCTCACCTCCGCTTCGGCGGCGGCGATGCGGGGGTGCTGGCTCTGCGCTGCCCAGAGTGGGAGCTGGACGCTGGCCATGAGGCCAAACTCGCCGCTGTTGTTGCCCATCGCCGCGCTGTCGCCGCGCTCCCAGCTTACCTCCAGGGCGTAGCCGGGACGTAGTGTGGCCTGCTGTTCGGCGAGTTGTTGGCGGGCGATCTGGACTCGCTGTTCGGCGAGTTGCACCCCGAGCAGGGCGAGTGGCTGCTCTTCGCTCCAGTGGGGGAGCGGCAGCGGCGGTAGCGGGGGGGCCTCTTCGGTGCCGACTAGCTCCCACAGCTCTTGTCGCCAGCGTAGCTTCTCACCGCGTAGTCGCAACCGCTGCTCTTCAATCTGTCCGCGCTCGATGTCTAACTTTTCAAGGCGACCGTAGGCGATGCCGCCCCCCTCCATTTCGCCGATGAGTCCCTGTTCCAGTTCGCCAAGCAGGCGCTGCTGCTGCTCTAGCAGGTGGAGCGCGGTGGCGATGCGCTGCTGTTCGGCGAGGGCGATGACGAGGCGGCGTTGCAGTTCGGCGTGGGTCTCGCTGCGTTGCAGGGTGACTAGCTGTTGACGCGCTAGGGCGGTGGCTTGGGCGGTTTTGCGGGTGGCGGGGTGGGGGATGGTCTGCATCGCTTCTAGTCGCAGGTTGCGTGCGGGTGGGTAGTTGCGAAGTGCTGTCGGTTGTTCTAGCGGTACCCCCATGAGGCCGAGTGAGAGGCGGGGGTTGGGCAGTCCGCGTGTGGCAGCGGCGAGGTGGCCCCACTGCTGCTCTCCGGCGTGGTGGTACTCCATCGCGGGGTGGTGCGGGAGGCGCTCCAGCAGCTCGTCAAAGGTGAGCGGTTCGGCTGCCAAGAGCGATCCGGCTGCCAAGAGCGATCCGCCGAGCAGCAGGTGGAGGATGGCGCTGGCGCGGCTAAAGGCGCGAGTAGGCGCGAAGTCAAGGGCCATGAGGTTATTCCCTCAGCGATAGAGCATTGAATCGCCGCTAACCGTGGGCGCAAGTTGGGTCTGGCGTGCGGGCGGCGGGTGGCTGATGTGGCGGTGCCGTTGCTGCGGTGGCGTGTGTGCCGCTTCAGGTGATGGCAGCCGACAGTCAGCAGGTGCTGTTGTGCTATCCCTTGGGGGGGTGCAGCTCGACCGACTGCTCGAAAGGGGGGAGGTTGGGGGTGGCGCTGTGGTTCGCGGGTAGGCGCACGCTCGGGTTGGTGGCGATTCGCGGGGGCGCGGGTGGGGTGTTGATGCCGCAGAAGACGCATCCGAGGGTGTGGTTGCAGGGGGGTTCGTTCTGTTCTGCGGAGAGACCGCTCTGCGCGGCTGCGGGGGGGGTTGGATGGCAGGGCATCGCCGCCGCCACTCTGGTTTCCGTGGTTGCGCCGTTGTGCGCAGGGTCGCTGCTGCTGGTGAGCGGTTTCCCTGCGAGCAGGGGAACCTGAAGCAGCAGCAGTGCCAGGAGCAGGATCGACCAGATGGGGTTTGCCAGTTTCATGGGGGTACTGTTGCATACTTCTCGGGTCGCTGTCAAGGGGGCGGAGCAGTTTTTTTGAGATTAGAGGTGCGAGGTTCGAGGTGCGAGGTTCGAGGTGCGAGGTTCGAGGTGCGAGGTTCGAGGGGGGAGGTTTGAGGTGCGAGATGCTAGGGTTGAGGACAGAGAAGCGACCGAATCGGATTGCATCCGCTGCGGTTTGCCCTTGGGGTGGTGAGGTGGGTCGTGAATATGGTCGGGGTGAGAGGATTCGAACCTCCGGCCCCTGCCTCCCGAAGGCAGTGCTCTACCAAGCTGAGCTACACCCCGATATGGTGTAATCAATAGCGACGACTGACGGAGAAATTGGCCAAGGCGATGAGGGCGTTGCGATAGGGCGATGAGGGCAGTAGCTCCAGCGCGTCGCAGGCGAGTTGCGCCTCTTTCTTGGCAAGCTGTGCAGTGTACTCGATTGCGTCGGTCTGTGCAACGATGGCGCTGATCTCTTTAATGCGGTCGGCGGCACCCTGGCTGATGGCATCGCACAGGAGTTGGCGCTGTCTGCCGCTGCTGCACTCGATGGCGCGAATGAGGGGGAGGGTTGGCTTCCCTTCGGCGAGGTCGTCGCCAATGTTTTTGCCGATGTTCTGGTTGCTGCTGCCGTAGTCGAGGGCATCGTCGATCAGTTGGAAGGCGATGCCGAGGTGTAGTCCGTAGTCGCTCAGGGCGATTTCCTCTTCGGGGGCGGTGTTGCAGAGGATGGCGCCGAGTTGTGCGCCAGCCTTGAAGAGGGTGGCGGTTTTACGGTCAATGACCTCGTAGTAGCGCTCTTGGGTGGTGTCGGGGTCGTTGCAGTTAAGGAGCTGGAGAACCTCCCCTTCGGCGATGCGGTTGGTGGCGTGGGCCATGACCTCCATAACGCGCATTTTTTGGACTCCGACCATCATCTCGAAGGCCCGCGAGTAGAGGAAGTCGCCGACCAGGACACTCGCGGCGTTGCCCCAGACTTCGTTGGCGGTGTCGCGGTTGCGGCGCTGCGAAGAGCCGTCTACGACATCGTCGTGCAGCAGGGTGGCGGTGTGGATGAATTCAATGACGGTGGCAAGCTCGATATGGGCGCTGCCTTGGTAGCCGAGGGCGCGAGCGCTGAGGAGAACCAGCATCGGGCGCAGCCGCTTGCCGCCGCTGTTGATGATGTAGTGGCCGATCTGGTTGATCAGAACGACATCGGTCTCCAGGCGGTGGAGGATGGTGTGGTCAACGAGTTTGAGGTCGTCGGCGATGAGGTCTCGTATGGCCGATATATCCATCGTGTCAGCTCTGCTCGTGGGTCGCTGTTGTTGCTGTGGATGCGGCTGGCTCTCCTCGCAGAGAAACAACCCGATGAAGCAAAAAAACAAGGTCGGATCAGAAAGCGGTCATGATCGTCGGCTATACCGCTTGAGTTATGGCGGAGAGGGAGGGATTCGAACCCTCGATACGCTATTAACGTATACACACTTTCCAGGCGTGCTCCTTAAACCACTCGGACACCTCTCCAGAAAAACGGCTCTATCTGTGTCGAACGCCTCAGCCTCGACCAGAAGAGGCGGAGATGGTATAGCAGAGCGAAGCAGTTTGCAAGACAATTTTTCGAGAGGCGGGAGGCGCAGGAGAGATTCGAGGCGCAGGAGAGATTCGAGGCGCAGGAGAGATTCGAGGCGCGAGGTGCTAGGTTCGAGGGAAGAGCTTCGCATCTAGCGCCTCGCACCTCGCACCTCGCGCCTCG
>SLIM01000295.1 GCA_007135625.1 Gammaproteobacteria bacterium | reverse complement strand
TCGTGGCGGCCTACGGCCTGATTTTACCGCAAGCGGTGTTGGATGCGCCACGCCTTGGCGCTATCAATATCCACGCCTCACTGCTTCCGCGCTGGCGCGGCGCGGCCCCGATTCAACGCGCTATCCTCGCTGGGGATCGCGAGAGCGGGATCACCATTATGCAGATGGAGGCGGGTCTCGACAGCGGCCCGATGGTACGCAAAATGCCCTCGCCAATCCACCCCCACGATAGCGCCGCTTCGCTCCATGACCGTTTGGCAGCACTCGGGGCGAAGGCGCTGCTGGCGGTACTCCCGGAGATCGCCGAGCGCGGGGTCTCTGGTGAACCCCAGCAGCAGGAGCAGGTCACCTATGCCAGTAAACTGGAGAAGAGTGAGGCCGCCATCGACTGGCGACAGACGGCGGAGCAGATCGACCGCCAGGTACGCGCCTTCAATCCCTGGCCGGTGGCGCAGTGTCATCTCGGGGAGAAGGTGTTGCGGATCTGGCAGAGCCAGCCCCTGACAACGGAAACGAACCCCGGCACCAACCCCGGCGCGGTACTTTGCTACGGACGCGATGGGATTGAGGTGGCGACTGGTGCGGGAAGGCTGCGCATCCTACAGTTACAACCTCCCGGCAAGCGCTGCATGAGCGCCGCCGATTTTCTTAATGCACATAGCCTTGAGGGCGTTACCTTTGAATAGACCACCCCAGCGACCGCGTCCACAACCCGATGGCGCACCAGAAAAGGGCAGCGGGAGAGGAGGCCGTCCCGAAGCGTCGGCAAGCGAGGGGGGCAAGTCGGTCTGGCCACAGCGCCCGGCGAGTAAAGAGCGCAGCAGTGAGGCGAGGGCAGACTCCTCGCCGCCACCGCCGCGCCGCTCCCCGGCGGTGCGCGAAGTGCGTGAAGTGCGCGAAGATCGCCCACTGCGCCGTTCACGCAGCGCCCCGGAGGGCACGCCCCCACAGCAGGGCGAGGCGGCACGCTCTGCGCCGCAGGGTCAGGCGGCACGCTCTGCGCAAAAGCGTGCGCAGGAGCCGGGGGGCAAGCGCAGGGCGGCCCAGACCCGGAATGGGCAGGGCCAGCATTTCCGCCAGCAACAACCGCCCCGCCCGGCTCCCCGTCCACCGATCTCTCCGCGCCTGCTAGCGGCTGAACTGATTGCGGGAATGTGGCAGGGGCGCTCGCTCAGCGACCAGCTCCCCCGTGAACTGGAGCGTACCGCGCCGATTGATCGCGCCCTCGCGGCAGAGCTGGCCCAAGGGGTGGCGCGTTGGGGCCACCGTCTGGAGGCGATCTGTCAGCGGCTGCTTAACCATCCGCTGGAGGAGCGGCACCTGGTGGTACGCGCCCTGCTGCTGGTGGGTATCTATCAACTCGCCTACCTGCGCATTCCTCCCCATGCTGCGGTTTCGGAGACGGTAAATGCCGCCGGTCGGGTCAAGCCGTGGGCGCGTGGGCTGGTCAATGGGGTGTTGCGCAACTACCAGCGGCGTGCCGGTGAGGAGCTGGCGCATATTGAACAGCTCCCGGCCCTGCACTACTCCCATCCGGAGTGGCTGGTTAACCGTCTGCAAGCGGCGTGGCCCGCGCAGTGGGAGGCGATTCTGGAGGCCGCCAATCAGCGCCCTCCGATGCATCTGCGGGTCAACCGAAGCCGGATCGACCGCAAGCTGTACGCCGCGCAACTGAGCAGCGCAGGGATTGCCGCCCGTCCGCTGCCCCACTGTCCAGATGGCCTGGTGCTGGATACGCCGATCGATGTCAGCCAGCTCCCCGGCTTCGCCGAGGGGCTGGTCTCGGTGCAGGATGGTGCCGCCCAACTGGCGGCGCTGCTGCTCGACCCCACCCCCGGCGGGACTCTGCTCGATGCCTGCGCCGCGCCGGGAGGGAAGAGTTGCCACCTGCTGGAGATCACTCCCGAACGCTCGCTCACCGCCCTCGATAAGGAGCAGCGCCGGATGCAGCGGCTGCACGATAACCTCGCCCGTCTCGGTCTGCACGCCGAGGTGGTGGTGGGGGATGCCGCCAATCCACAAGGGCCTTGGGCCGAGCGGCGCTATCGCCAGATTCTGCTCGATCTCCCCTGCTCCGCTACCGGGGTGATCCGCCGCCACCCCGACATTAAGTGGTTGCGCCGCGAGGAGGATATCGCCGCCATGGCGCTGCGCCAGCGGGCGATTCTGGAGGCGGTCTGGCCACTCCTGGAGCCGGGAGGAACGCTGCTCTATGTGACCTGCTCGCTCCTTCCCGAGGAGAATCATGAGGTGGTCGAGGCTTTTCTTCAACACCACCCGGAGGCCCAGGTCGATCCGATTGATGCGGCATGGGGGGTGGCGTGTGGCCCAGGCCGCCAACTTCTACCGGGAAATCATGGATTTGATGGACTCTTTTACGCCCGCCTGCGGTCGCAGGACGATGCCGAGTGAGCAGCGCCCCTACTGGCTGCTCCTGCTCCTGCTGCTCGCGGGCAGCAGCAGCGCTAACGACTTTGGGGTCGTTCGCTTCGACTGCTCGCTACCCCAAGAGGGGGAGCTGGTGCTGGTCGATACCCGCATTGTCTACTACCTCAGTGAGGAGGTGCTAGAAGCGCTGCACAACGGTCTACCGCTCCACTTCGCGCTACGGCTGCGGCTGCGCCGCCACCGTGCTTGGCCGTGGGAGATGGATATCTACAGCGGGCAGCGCAACTACCGCATTCACTACCACCCTCTCGCCTCCCTCTACCAGGTGACCGACCAGCAGAGTGGTCAGGTAGAGACCTTTGTGACGCTGGCCGCCGCGCTGGATGCACTCGGCCAGATCGACCCCTTTACCCTGCGACCGCGCGAGTCGCTGCTGGAGGGGCGGCGCTACTACCTGCGGATGCGGGCGGAGCTTGACCTCGACCAGTTACCGCTGCCGCTGCGCCCGCTGGCCTATCTCACCCCCGCCTGGAACCTTGCGAGCGAGTGGCAGCGATGTCTATTGGTACGTTACGAGGAGTAATCGGCCCACTCGCCGCAGCGGCTCTGCTACTGCTGCTGCTGGCCGCGCTCCACCTGATGAGCGAGGCGCTGCAAAATAGCGTCGAACTGAACCGCTACTTCATCCCCCTGCTGCTATTTATTGCCGTCGGACTCTTCACGCTGATGCTGTTGGTGGGAATCAGTATCGTGCAGATGATCCTGCGCTACCGTCGCCAGGCCGCCGGTTCGGGATTAACCCTGCGCATGGTTGCCCTGTTCGTCACCCTCTCTATCGCCCCGGTAGCGATTGTCTTCGCCTACTCGCAACAGCTTTTATCACACGGTATTGACAACTGGTTTGATGTGCGCATCGACCAGGCGATGGAGGATGCGCTGGAGTTGAGCCGTGCCTCGCTCTCGCTGCATCAGCGCGAGCGGCTGCGCAGTACCCAGCAGCTCATCGGCGAGCTGGAGGGTCTTTCGATTACCGCCCTAACCCTTAGCCTTAACACTTTGCGCGAGCGCTACGGGGCGACCGAGCTGCTGCTAATGGATGGCAATGGACAGATCATTACCTCTAGCAATGTTGACCCCACCCAACTGGTTCCCAACCGTCCCGATAGTGCCATTTTGCACCAAGTTCATGAAGAGGGGAGTTTCGTCTCTCTCGCTCCGCAGGAGGAGGATATTTTGCAAGTGCGGGTGGTCGTGGCGGCTCCCCGTCGCCCCTACCTGCTGCAGGCGCTCTATCCCACCTCGCTCAATGTCACCCTCCTGACGGAGCGGGTAGAGCAGGCCTACAACCACTACAAGGAGCTCTCCTACCTGCGTAATAGCCTGAAGAGCGCCTTTACCATTACTCTCTCGCTGGTGCTGCTCTTCAGCATTCTCGCCGCCACTTGGGCGGCCCTCTACGCCTCTCGCCGTCTGGTTGCACCAATTATTGAGATTGCCGCAGGAACTCACGAGGTCGCCGATGGCCACTACGGTTTGCAACTGCCGCCCCCGCGCTTTCGCGATGAACTCGCTTTTTTGGTCGCCTCTTTTAACAGCATGTCACGCCGCATTGAGGCCGCTCGCGATGCTGCCGACCGCAGTCAGCATGCGCTAGAGACCCAGCACGCCTATCTGGAGGCGGTGCTTGGCGGTCTCTCCTCCGGGGTGATCGCCTTTGACGATGCGGGACAGCTCAAAACCGCCAACCCGGCGGCTCATCTGATTCTCGGACTCGATCCCGAACGCCATCTGCGAATCACCCTTCACGAGCTGCAACAGCACTCCAACCAGCTTCAACCCTTTGTGAGTGCTATTGAGGAGGCGCTGCGTAGCAACCACGATGAGTGGCAAGGGGAGATCACTCTGCACCGGAATAGTGGTCGTCAGGTGCTGTTATGTCGTCTCACCCCGCTGCTCCGTCCTAGCGATCCGCAGAGCGGTGGCCACGTGCTGCTGTTTGACGATGTGACCCAACTGCTGCAAGCGCAGCGCGATGCCGCTTGGGGGGGGGTCGCTCGCCGCCTCGCCCATGAGATCAAAAATCCCCTCACCCCGATTCAGCTCTCCGCCGAACGACTGCGCCACAAATTGCTCGAGCAGCTCTCTGGCGACAACGCCGCGATTCTTGACCGCGCTACCCACACCATTGTCGCCCAGGTCGAGGCGATGAAGCTGATGCTCGATACCTTCTCCGACTACGCTCGCCCGCCCAAACTCCACCCCCAACCGCTGCTGCTCGATCCCCTGCTGGATGAGGTGCTGGAGCTATACCGCAACGACCCCGCCGGAGTGCTCTTCGAGAGTCGGCTACAGGCGGCCACCATCCATGTTAATGCCGATCCGCTGCGAATGCGTCAACTCTTTCATAATCTGCTGAAAAATGCCCGTGAGGCGGTGCTGGAGCAGCTCCATCCTCAAATCCATATTCAGACCCGCTTTGTCGAGCTGCATGACTACCGTTACCTCGAAATTGCGATTAGTGATAATGGACCTGGCTTCTCTACTGAAATCCTCCCGCGCCTGTTTGAACCCTATTTCACTACCAAGGCACGCGGCACCGGCCTGGGACTCGCCATCGTCAAAAAAATTATTGAGGAGCATGGGGGGCTGATTCATGCGGAAAATATCCATCCTACCGGTGCGTTGCTGACCTTGCGACTTCCGGTTTTGGTGGAGGAGGAGCCGGTAGGAGCCTCTTTAGGCGCGAGCGATCCGCATCTCCAGCCAAAACCTACTCATCATTCAGCATTGAGGGATCATACCCATCATGCTCCAGAATACTTCGCAGGCGACGCAGCGCGTCGATCTGAATCTGGCGGACCCGTTCACGGGTAACCCCCACCTC
>SLIM01000154.1 GCA_007135625.1 Gammaproteobacteria bacterium | reverse complement strand
GGATAATACACAGAACAAAAACCGCGCTGAAAGCGGCTTGGTCTGGGAGTTTGCCACCATGCCCGATGCGCAGGAGCATACCCTACTCCCTTCCCCCTCCGCCGAGAGTGCCCTCGACACCCTCCTCGGACTGGAGCACAACCTCGGACTGGAGTACAACGGGCAGCAGCCGCCCAACGCTGAACTCGACCCCGACATCCACGTCATCCCCGCCGCCCCTCGCAGCCCGCCTATAGGCGAACCGCCCGCAGTCACGCAGCGCCTCCCCCAATCCGCACCGCAACCGCAGGAGGCTAGCGCGACGCAGGCCGCCGAGCAGCAGGCGGCAAGCGAGACAGCGACCGAAGAGGCGGCGGCAGGCAGTGCCGGTGCCATTGAAGAGGGGCTGGCCAGCGCTATTGAAGAGGATCGCTGGCGCGAGACCAAGATTCGCAAAGGGGACTCTATCTCCCTGCTCTTCTCCCGCTTGGAGTTGCCCGCCAGCCTGCTGCACCGCATCGTCAACAGCAGCGACGAGGCCGCCCGCCTCGCCCATATCCGTCCAGGACAGGTGCTACGGGTTAAACTGAATAGTGACGACCAGTTCGAACAGTTGATCTTGGAGCGCAACACGCTACAGAGCTTGCAGATCATCGCCAGCGAAAAGGGCTTTGAGGCGACGCTTACCAGTAAACCGATTGAGGCCCGTAGCACCCAGGTGAGCGGGATTATCAACGGCTCCTTCTACGGCAGCGCCAAGCGCCTCGGTCTCTCCGATGCCGCGATTATGGAGCTGGTCGAAATCTTCGGCTGGGACATCGACTTCGCCCTCGAAATCCAACGCGGCGACTCCTTCGCCGTTGTCCTTGAAGAGCTCTATGTCGAAGGCCAGCGCTACCGCAGCGGCAATATCCTTGCCGCAGAGTTTATCAATCGAGGCCGCGTCTACCGCGCCCTGCGCTACGAAATGCCCGATGGCGAAGCGGAGTATTTTACCCCCGAAGGCAATAGTATGCGCAAGGCCTTCCTCCGCGCCCCGGTGGACTTTCGCCGCATCTCCTCCAGCTTTAGCACCGCCCGCTACCACCCCGTCCTCGGCGAACGCCGCCCCCATCGCGGAGTGGACTACGCCGCCCCCACCGGTACCCCGATCAAGGCCGCCGGAGATGGCCGGGTGATCGTGCGCGGCGAGCAGGGCGGCTACGGCAACACGGTGATCATTCAGCACGGCGAACGCTACACCACCCTCTACGCCCACATGTCCAAATTTCACCCCGATGTGCGCCAGAACAGTCGAGTGCGCCAGGGCGACATTATCGGCTACGTCGGTGCTACCGGACTCGCCACCGGCCCCCATCTCCACTACGAATTCCGTATTGACGGTGTTCATAAAGATCCCGTTACCGTCGAACTCCCCAAGGCACTTCCGATTGATCGGCAGTATCGCCAAGATTTCTTGGCCAAAGCCGCTACCAAGATCGCCCAGCTCGACCGCCTTAGCACCGCCACCCGCCTCGCCCAGAACCACTAAGGCAGTACCCCGCAGATGCCGACACCGCTGGACGGCTATTTCATCGGGTTGATGTCGGGAACGAGCGGCGACGGCATGGATGCCGTCATCGTCCACTTTCAGGGCCAGCAACAGCAACTCATCGCCGCCCACACCACCCCTTGGCCCGCGCCCCTGCGCCAGCAACTGCTTGACCTCGCCCGCCCCGGCGGTGGCCACTATGCAAGTGACCCGCTTGGCCAGAATGACCAGCTTGGCCAGAATGACCAGAATGACCAGAGTGACCAGCTTGGTCAGCTCGACCAGAGTGACCCGCTTGGCCAGAATGACCAGCTTGGTCAGCTCGACCAGATCGACCAGCTCGGTCAGCTCGATCAGCAGCTCGGCGAACAACTCGCCTCCGCCGTTGAGCAGCTCCTGGCAGAGGCCGCGCTCACCCCCGGCGAGATTCGCGCCATCGGCAGCCACGGCCACACCCTGCGCCACCGCCCTACTGGCCGCTACCCCTTCACCCTGCAGATCGGTGACCCGAATCGCATTGCCCAACAGACCGGTATCACCACCATCGCCGACCTGCGCCGCCGTGACCTTGCCGCTGGCGGGCAGGGGGCACCCCTCGCCCCGGCCTTTCACGCCGCCTACCTCGCCAGCCCCGACGAATCCCGCGCCATTCTCAACCTGGGCGGCATCGCCAATCTCACCCTGCTCCCCAGCCACCGCGCTCCGATTCTTGGCTTCGACAGCGGCCCTGCCAACACCCTGCTTGATCGCTGGGCCGAACGCCACTTGCAGCAGCCTTGCGATTACCACGGCGCATGGGGGGCGAGCGGTACCCCCCACCCGCAACTCCTCAGCCGCCTGCTCAGCGACCCTTACCTCACCCAGTCGCCGCCTAAAAGCACCGGCCCCGAACACTTCTCACTCACTTGGCTGGCACAACATCTGCGCTCTTTGGAAGAGCTTCCCCCCCAAGATATTCAGGCGACTCTAGTGGCCTTTACCAGCCAAACTATCGCCGACATGCTGCTGCGTTACCTTCCCACCTGCCAACGCCTGATCGCCTGCGGCGGCGGTGTCCACAATCGCGCACTGATGCAGCAGATCGCTTCCCAGATTGCTCCCATTCCGCTTCACACCACGGCGGAGTATGGCATCGATCCCGACTTTGTCGAGGCTATCGCCTTCGCCTGGCTCGCTCGCCAAACGCTCTCGGGACTCCCCGCCAACCTCCCGGAAGTCACCGGGGCAAGGCAATCGGTGGTACTGGGAGGGTTGTGGGGGTCGAGATTCTAGGTTCTAGGTTCTAGGTTCTAGACTAGGGATTCGGGCTGATGCCCTCCCCTGGCGGTTCGATTCGCGTTATCATACCCCACTACGCTCTTCGCCTCCCGGTTGTGGGAGGGGGAGTCGGCACTTACCCCTAACCTTGAGGATCTGCATGTCTATTCATCCCCGTCCCGGTAGCTTGGTACTCTATAAGAGCAGTCCCGCCCGCGTTGAGTCGGTTGCGGATAAGGTGGAGCTGACTCTTGCGGATGGCAAAAACAAACGGGTTCGCCCGAAAGATTTCGAGCTGCTCCACCCCGGTCCGGTGGCGACGTTGGAGGGGTTGGAGTGTGCGCCGGTAGCACTGGAAGAGGCGTGGGAGCTGCTGCGCGAGGAGCCGCAGACGACTTTGCAAGATCTGGCAGAGTTGGCTTTTGGGGAGTACACCCCGGCAACTGCGTGGTCGGCTTGGAAGCTGCTGGAGGATGGCGTGTGGTTTAGCGGGCGACCCGATGCGGTGGAGGTTTGTGAACCCGAACGGGTGGCGGCGGAGCAGCAGCGGCGGGCGGCGAAGGTGGCGGAGCGGGAGGCGTGGGAGGGCTTTTTGCAGCGTCTTCGTGAGCGGGCGCTGGTCGCGGAGGATTATCAGCGGTTGCGCGAGGTGGAGCAGTTGGCGTTGCAGCGTAGCGAGCGGAGCCGTATCTTGCAGGCGCTCGGCCATCCCGAGCGGGCGGAGAGCGCTCATCGCTTTTTGGTTGAGGTGGGTTATTGGGAGGAGACGCATAATCCACACCCGGTTCGCTTGGATTTGCCGGTGGAGAGTCCGCTGCTGGAGATCCCCGAGTTGCCGGAGGAGCCGCGCCTGGATCTTACCCACCTCCTCGCCTTTGCGATTGACGACGAGGGGAGTGATGATCCTGATGATGCGATCACCCTGGATGGGGATCGAATCTGGGTCCATATCGCCGATGCAGCGGCGCTGATTGCTCCTGATTCGCCGCTTGATCTGGAGGCACGGGAGCGTGCGGCCAATCTTTATCTTCCAGATCGGGTAATCCACATGCTTCCGCCGGGCATTACCCAGCGCTTGGGGCTGGGGTTACAGACCACCTCCCCCGCCCTCTCCTTTGGCTTTCGGTTAGATCCCGCCGGGGAGATTGTCGATCTGGAGATTCACCCGAGTTGGGTGCGTGTGAGCCGCCTGAGCTATGCCGCCGCTAACCTCTCTCTTGATCAGCGCCCGTTCGCCCAGTTGCTCCCGCTGACCGAGCGCTACCGTCAGCGTCGCTTGGCCCAGGGGGCGGTTGCGCTGGATCTGCCGGAGGTGCGGGTGCGGGTGCGTAACCAGCAGATTGAGGTGACTCCGCTAGAGCGGCTCAATAGCCGCGAGTTGGTGAGTGAGTTGATGCTAATGACCGGGGAGGCGGTCGCGCACTACGCGCAGGCACAGCAGATCGCGATTCCTTTTGCCTCGCAGCCGCCGCCGGAGAGCCGCTTTGTCGCGGGCGGGCTGGCGGAGATGTTCGCCTTTCGCCGTCAGCTTAAGCCGGGACGCCACGACACCCAGGAGGAGCCGCACGCCGGTCTCGGTTTGCGTCGCTATACCCGCGTCACCAGCCCTTTGCGGCGCTATCTTGATCTGGTTCTGCATCAGCAGTTGCGGGCCGGGCTACGCGGCGAGCTGACCCTTCCGAGTAGTGCTATCGCCGAACGTATCACTGCGATTGCCCGTCCAGGTGGCTTGCTGCGTAAGGGGGAGCGTCTTTCGAACACTCACTGGAAGCTGCTCTATCTGCGCCGTAATCCCGACTGGCGAGGGCGCGGTATTGTGGTCGAGCGTGAGGAGCAGCGGATGACTTTGCTGATCCCAGAGTTGGCGATGGAGACCCGCATGCGCTCGAGTAATCCACCGCCGCTTAACAGTGAGCTACCGTTGCGTCTGCGTGAGGTCGATCTGAGTGAGTTGGATGCGCGGTTTGTGGTTGGGTAGGGGGTTGTCGTTGCGTCTGCATGAGAAGGTACAAGCAGCGGCTGTACGGAAGAAGTCAGGGGAGATGTCATTAGATAGCTCGCTGGAGCCAGTGATAACCACTCAGTGAGTGGTGCCGAGGAGAGGACTTGAACCTCCACGGGGTTACCCCCACTAGCACCTGAAGCTAGCGCGTCTACCAGTTTCACCACCTCGGCATTGAGTCGTGAAGCTCTCCATCTGTGGAGAGATGCGCATTATGAAACAGCGAGCGGGTGGTGTCAACCTCATGCACAAATTTTTTTGTGCGGACGAGGTGCGCGAGACGCGAGGTGCGAGGCGCGAGACGCGAGGTGCGAGGCGCGAGACGCGAGGTGCGAGGTGCGAGGTGCGAGGTGCGAGGTGCGAGGCGCGAGATGCGAGGCGCGAGGTGCGAGGCGCGAGATGCGAGGCGCGAGATGCGAGATGCGAGGCGCGAGGCGCGAGGCGCGAGGCGCGAGACGCGAGATGCGAGATGCGAGGCGCGAGGTGCGAGATGCGAGGTGCGAGGCGCGAGATTCGAGGTGCGAGGCGCGAGGCGCGAGATTCGAGGCGCGAGGTGCGAGGTGCGAGGT